>CAXTOI010000005.1:0-26236 GCA_964245645.1 uncultured Novosphingobium sp.
GTCGACCCCAGCAGCGAGCTGGTGGCCCGCGAGACCTTTGGTCCGGTCGCGCCGCTGGTCAAGGTCAAGAGTGCGGAGGAAGCGCTCGAACTCGCCAATGACAGCGAATATGGCCTGTTTATGTCAGTGTTCACTTCGTCGATGAAGACGGCGTTTATGATGGGGGAAGGGCTCGAGGCCGGGGTGGTCAACATAAACGCCGCCAACGGCGATGCAGAGCTTAATGGGCCGTTCGGCGGCTGGAAGAAGAGCGGTGTCGGGCGCTTGCTGGGCGACGATATGTTTCGGTCGTTCTCCAACCTCAAGATGATCACTTTCGACCTCACCTGAGAACGCAGGCGCGCACATCCCGGAAGGATGATCGTCGGGAAGGCCTTCGGCTGCTCTTGCAGACGAACCACACATAGCGCCTATCAAGACACCAATGGAGAGCATCGATGGAAAAGACCCTTATTTTGGGCGCTACTGGTCGCATCGTGGGCTTGGCGGCGGATATCCTGTACCAGACATCACCGGCATCGCTGCGCGTTGCGACCAGCCGCGAGGCCGGGCTCGACGCCTTGCGCGACCGCTATCCAGGCGCGGAAGTCGTGCAAGCCGACTGGTATGACCCGGCAAGCCTGGTCACGGCAATGGCGGGAATAAGCCGGCTGCTGGTGGTGACCCCAGATTGGGTCACGAACGAAAGCATCGTCACTCCCAACATCATCGCCGCTGCCAAGGCGGTGAGTTCGATCAAGTTGGTGGTGCGGATGCTGGCGAACCCACCCGGTGGCACAGTGAACGACGTGCCGGCGGAATTTCTCGCCACCGGCGTGGGCGCAGCGCACCATCTAGTGGCCAAGCCTTTGCTCGATGCGAGCGGGCTCCCGGTTTGCTACGTCAATATCCCGGCCTGGTTCATGTCGAATCTGGCGTGGTTCGCGGCGGCGGAGGTGAAAGCCAAGCGGCAGATCGGCTTCCCCGCGGCGCTCGACGCAGGCCGGATGTGGGTCTCCGAACATGACATCGCCGCAGTCATGGCCAAAGCGTTGATGGAGCCGGTGTCCAAGCATATCGGCAAGGAGTATTTCCTGACCAGCGATCGCTACACCTTTATCGATATCGCCCGGACCTTCTCCGAGCAGCTCGGCGAGCCGGTTGCCTATGTCGATGATGGCTCGACAATGCTCGAGACCTTCGGGGACGACGGCTACGACAAGCTGCTGATCTATATGCGTACCGAGGGCTCCCTGTATGACGCGGTGCCGCATCGCGAGACCATCGCCGAGCTGTTGGGCCGGCCCCAACAGACGCTGGGCGGTTATATCGGTGCCAATCTCAAAGATTATCAATAGCTATGGCTAATATCGCGGAAGGTATGCCCGGTATTGCACCGCTCGAAGTGGCTGAACAAATTTGGCAGCGCTTCGAAACCTTTACCAGCATGATCGCCGAGGGGACAACCGCCGACGACATCGCCGCAATGTTCGTCTGGCCGGAAATATGCGTGCTGGCCGAAGGGTCTCCTGCGCTGTTCCGAGGAATGGACGAGGTTCTGCCCTTCGCGCGCGAGGTTTTTGCCCAGGTGGGCCGGGATGTGGTGTTCGGGCCCTCCAGCCCGATTATTAGCTCGGGCGATCTGGCGTGGTGCCTGGCGCAATTGACTTGCCGTTTCCCTGACAAGCTCGATGAAACCTATCGCATCAGTTACACCTGGCAGCGCCGGGACGGCGAATGGCGGGCCATTTGTGAAGTGATGGGCAACGGCAGTTTATAGAGACGACGCCGCAATCTATTGTCGATCTACTCTTCCTAAGAACAGCGGAGCAATTCATGGCAAAGACGCTGATTTTCGGCGCGACCGGTAATCTGGTAAGTACCGTGGCCGATATCTTGTTCAAGGCTTCGCCTATGTCCTTGCGCGTTGCCACCAGCCGGGAGACCGGTCTCGATGGTCTGCGGCAGCGCTATCCGGGGGTGGAGGTCGTGCGGGCCGACTGGAACGACCGCGCGAGCCTGATCGCGGCGATGGTGGGGGTCAGCCGGTTGCTGGTGGTGACGCCGCAATGGGGCGTGGATGACACGCTCGTCACCCCCAACATCATCGCTGCCGCTCAGGCGACCGGGTCTATCGAACTGGTGCTGCGGTTGCTAGCGAACCCGCCGGGATGGACGGTGGACGATCTGCCGCCCGAATCCCAGAATCAGCATGTGATTGCCAAGCCGCTGCTCGACGCGAGCGGACTTCCTGTCTGCTATGTCAATGTGCCGGTCTGGATCATGTTCAATCTGGCCATGTTCGTGGCGACCGAGGTCAAAGCCAAGCGGCGGATTGCGCTGCCCACAGTGACCGATCGCAGCCGGATGTGGCTGTCGGAATTCGACATCGCTGCGGTCATGGCCAAAATACTGAGCGAGTCTGCCACCGGACATGTCGGTCAGGAATATGTGCTGACCAGCGCCTATCGCTATACCTATGTCGATGTGGCGCGAATATTCTCCGAGCAGCTCGGCACTCCGGTCGCCTATGTCGAAGACGATGCGGCGCTGCGCGAATCGCTTGGCGGTGATTTCGATGCGTTCATGACCTATTTTCGCACCGAGAAACTGATGTACGCACCGATCGTACACCGAGAGACCATAGCCGGATTGCTTGACCGGCCTCAGCAAAGCCTCGAAGACTATATCACCTCGCAACTGGCGGATTATGGCTAAATTCGATCCAGCCCATTGGGTGATGGCCCGCCGAGCTGGGTCGAGAACTGCGCTCAGAGCACCTCGAACAGTCCAGCTGCACCAATGCCTCCGCCCACGCACATCGTCACCATGACATGACGCACGCCGCGCTTGCGGCCCTCGATCAGAGCATGGCCCACCATGCGCGCACCTGACATGCCGTAGGGATGACCGATGGAAATCGCCCCGCCGTTAACATTCAGCCTGTCATCGGGGATGCCGAGCTGATCCTGGCAGTAGAGCACCTGCACGGCGAAGGCTTCGTTCAGCTCCCACAATCCGATATCGTCGGCTTTCAGGCCGAAGCGCTGGAGTAGTTTGGGGACTGCGAACACTGGTCCAATTCCCATCTCGTCGGGTTCGGTTCCGGCCACTGATATGCCGAGGTAGCGCCCCAACGGAACGAGGCCGCGCCGGGCCGCCATCTCGCTATCCATGACCACACAGGCCGAGGCACCGTCGGACAGCTGCGAGGCATTCCCGGCGGTGATTACGCCACCTGGAATGACCGGTTTGAGGCTGGCGAGCCCTTCGGCTGTAGTTTCGGCCCTGGCCCCTTCGTCCTTGGTCAGGGTCACCTGCTGCTGCGAGGACGCGCCGCTCACCTTGTCGATCACATTCATAGTGGTGGTGACAGGTATGATCTCCGCATCGAAGGCGCCCACCGCCTGAGCCTGAGCGGTGCGCTGCTGCGAGCGCAGGCTGTAGGCATCCTGCCGTTCGCGCGAAATGCCATAGCGCGCGGCGACGATCTCGGCTGTCGGTAGCATCGGCATATAGATATCCGGGACCATGGCGAGCAGTTCGGGATCCTCGCCGTCGCGAAACTCGGGCGTCTGCACGAGCGAGATGGATTCGACGCCGCCGGCGACGACCACGTCCATCCGGTCGACGATCACCTGTTTGGCAGCGGTCGCGATCGCCATCAGCCCGGAGGCGCATTGCCGGGCAATCGTCATGCCGGACACGATGACCGGGAGACCGGCGCGAAGGGCCGCTGTGCGACCGATGGTATGCTGCAGGCCTTGCGGCATTCCCGTTCCCATGACCACATCCGCAATCTCTGCCGGATCGAGCCCGGCGCGTTCGACGACAGCGCGGATCGCGTGGGCGGCCAAAGTGGGTGGGAGGGTCGCATTGAAGGCACCGCGGTAGGCGCGGCCGATCGGGGTGCGCGCGGTAGCAACGATCACGGCATCACGCATAAATCTCTCCTGTTGCATTGAACTGACCTTGCCAAACAGATCGCTAGCCGACGTGGCGGACGGTGGTGCCGCCATCGATGACGATGGTCTGGCCGGTGAGGTAACTGCCCGCCTTGGCGGCGAGGAACACCGCGCATCCGGCGATTTCATCCGGTTCGCCAAGGCGGTCGAGCGGGGCCAACTGCCGCCACCGAGCTTCGGCTTCGGGGTCTTCCCATAGCGCGCGAGCGAAATCGGTGCGAATGATGCCAGGGGCGATGCCGTTGACGCGGATATTATATGGCCCAAGCTCGACCGCCAGATTACGCACCAGCTGGAAGTCTGCTGCCTTGGAGAGATTATAGGCACCCAGCGTCGTCGATCCGGCAAGGCCACCGATTGAGGAGATGACGATGATCGCGCCATCCCGGCGCTCGATCATCTCAGGCGATACCATCGAAATCAGCCAATGGTTGGCGAGTACGTTGTTTTCGAAAATCTTGCGGAACTGCGCATCGCTAATCCCGGCCATCGGGCCGTAATAGGGGTTGCTCGCCGCATTGCAGACCAGCACGTCGATACGCCCGAAGTGCGCGCGCGTTTGCGCCACCAAGTTTTCGAGTGCGGATTTTTCGGAAATACTGGCGGCGATGGCGACCGCGCGCTCCGCGCCGTGCTGGGCGTTGATCGCGGCGGCAACCTCGTCGCAGGCAGTCTGCTTGCGGCTGGAGATGACGACGCGCGCGCCGGCGTCTGCACAGGCCTGCGCGATCGCTCGGCCGATGCCGCGCGACGAGCCAGTGATGATGGCGACCTTGCCGGTCAGATCGAAGAGGTTCATTTCATGCCTCCTTTCATTCCGCCGCTGCGCCGGCTTTTCGCGCCTCAGCCCAGGCGGCCCGCGCCAGTGGAATCACTCTCTCGGCGATCGTGGCGGCACGCTCGTTCGAAGCATTGCCGTCAAGCACGCGCTTCTTGATGCCCTGGATGATGGCAGCCATTCGAAACAGGTTGAAGGCGAAGTACCAATGCAGTTGAGGTAGCCCGTCGCGGCCGGTTATGGCGCAATAGCGCGCCGCCGCCTCCTCCAGGCTAGGAAGGCCCGTTTCGTCGAGATGAACGTCGGCCAAGCCAGCACCCCAAGCATGCGGCAGGAGCCAGTTCATCGCAAGATAGCTGAAGTCGGCGAGCGGATCGCCGATCGTTGCCAATTCCCAATCGAGCACGGCGCGGACCTGCGGCCCGTCCGGCGCATAAATCACATTATCGATGCGATAGTCACCGTGAATGATCGTGGTGCGGATCTGCTCGGGGATTTGGCGCGGCAGCCACTCGATTAGCTGGTCCATCTCCGGGATGTCGTCGGTCTGGGCGGCTCGGTACTGTTTGGTGCAGCGCCCGAGCTGTCGGACCATGTAATTGCCTGGCGCGCCAAAGGTGCCGAGCCCTAGCGCTTGTTGATCGAGCGCGTGAAGCTGCCCCAACGTGTCGATCAGGGTCTCGTAGTGGTGGCGCCGCTCAGGTACGGGCACGTCGGGCAGCGCTCCGTCCCACAAGATACGGCCCTCGACCATCTCCATCAGATAGAACGCAGCGCCGATCACGCTCTCATCCTCGCACAGGGCCACCGGGCGCGGCACCGGAAAGCCCGCCGGATGCAGGGCCGCCAGCAGGCGGTATTCGCGGTCCACCGCATGCGCTGATGGCAGCAATACGCCGAAAGGCTTGCGTCGCAAGACGTAGCGACCGTTCCCCGCATCTATGCGGTAAGTCGGGTTGGATTGCCCACCCGGAAATTTCTCGAGTGCCTGCAACCCGTTGAAGTCACGGAGTGCGCTCTGAAGCCATTGGCCTAGCTTTGCCTTGTCAATATCGCTCATTATCTGGCGCGCCGGTGGCGGCCGAGCTCGGAGCGGGCGATGGCGCGGGAATGGACTTCGTCCGGGCCATCGGCGAGGCGCAGGATGCGGATGTTCGCCCATTCGGCTGCCAATCCGAAATCGCCGCAAACCCCCGCGCCGCCGTGGGCCTGGACGGCGTCGTCGATGATGCGCAAGGCCATCTGCGGCGCCTGCACCTTGATCATCGCAATCTCGTCGCGTGCAGCCTTGTTGCCGGCCCGGTCCATCAGGTCGGCGGCCTTGAGACACAGCAAGCGGGTCATCTCGATGTCGATCCGTGCCCGGGCGATCCGTTCCTGCCACAGCGAATACTCGGCGATGCGCTTGCCGAACGCGGTACGCGACAGCAATCGCGTGGACATCGCCGCTAAAGCTTCCTCGGCGACGCCGATAATGCGCATGCAATGGTGAATACGCCCCGGCCCGAGCCGCCCCTGCGCGATCTCGAAGCCGCGTCCTTCGCCCAGCAGCAGATTGTCGAGCGGCACTCGGACATCGGTGAGGCTGATTTCGGCATGGCCATGCGGCGCATGATCGTAGCCATAGACCGACAGCAACCGCTCGATCTTGACGCCTGGTGTGTCGAGATCGACCAAGATCATCGCTTGCTGGCGATGCTTTTCCGCGTCGGGATTGGTCTTTCCCATGACGATCGCCAGTTTGCAGCGCGGATCCCCCGCACCCGACGACCACCATTTGCGCCCGTTGATCACATAATGATCGCCATCGCGGCGGATCGAGGTCTGGATGTTGGTGGCGTCTGACGAAGCGACATCGGGTTCGGTCATCAGGAAAGTGGAGCGGATCTCACCTTCCATCAGCGGCTTGAGCCAGCGATCCTTCTGCGCCCGCGTGCCATAGCGATGGAGCACCTCCATATTGCCGGTATCGGGCGCCGAGCAGTTGAACACCTCGGACGCCCAGGGCACGCGGCCCATCTCCTCGGCACACAAGGCATATTCGAGATTGCTGAGCGGCTCGCCGGTGAAGACAAAGCCATCCTTGGCATCACCATGCGCGCCGGCGGGCGGCATGAACAGATTCCATAGCCCTGCGGCTTTGGCCTTGGGCTTGAGTTTTTCGATAGTTTGCAGCGCCGTCCAGCGATCTCCGGTTGCCAACTCGCGCGCGCATTCTGCGACACGGGGACGAATTTCGGCATTTATGAAATCGCGCACCCGATTTCTGAAGTCGCTTTCGCGAACAGTCAGTGAAAAATCCATGCTGCATTTCTCCCAACTTAGCCAAGCTTCGTTGTCATCGGGCAGGTCTTGAATGGCACAGGCGGCTCCCCCCGACGTGGCTGTTCGCCATTCGCCGCTTGACATGGATCATTTGACCGGGTCTAGTGACTGGGTCAAGTGATCAATTTAATATAATGCCAAATGGCAAGGTCCTGGCAGCGTCAATAACGAGATGGCTGCATGGCAATATCGACCGGAGCGAGCGCCGATAAACCCGACAGGATGTTACAAGAACGGAGAACGAAATGAGCGCGTATAGCCAGCTGTCGGGTCCGGATCGGTCAGCGTTGCGGGACCAGTTCCAGCACGACGGCATCGTCAGAGTTGACGGCCTGCTCGATGCGGCTCTGCTTGCCGAATGCCGACGCTGCTATGATTGGAGCGTCGCTAACCCGAGCCCGCTGGCGCAGATTCTCTATCCCGGCACCCGGCATCAGCATTTCGTCGATTTTACCAACCCCGCTGCTGACGCAATGTACCGGTCACTCGTTCATCACCCGGCCTTCGCTGACGTCTTGGCCAATCTGATGCAGAGCAAGCATGTATGGTACTATTCGGAAGAAATTTTTGCCAAACGTGGCGCCCTGGCGGGTCGGACGGTCTGGCATCAAGATACCTCCTATCATCCGTGGGGAGGGCTGCAGTGGGCCAACATCTGGATCAGCTTCGAATCCTTGCCCGCGCATAACTCTCTTGAAGTCGTGCGCGGTTCCCATCTAGGACCACAGTACGATGGTGCGGGCCTCGTTGCGGATCCCGAAGGCCCCCCCACACCCTTGCACGGTGGGCAATGGCTGCCGCTGCCAGATATCGAGCGTGAACGGGGCGAACAACCGGGTTCATGGGACGTCCTTTCATATCCCAGCAATCCCGGCGATGTCATCATTCTTAACTCACGCGCCCTGCACGGCGGTGCACCGGTAGATGAGGACACGCCGGATCGCAGCACGCTGGTGCTTCGCTTCTACGGCGACGACGCCTTCTACCAGCCGCTGCCATTCGGGACCAAATATTTCCTGAAGGGCGAGGACGTTTATGACGCGCAATGGGGGCATCTGAAGGCCGGCGATCCCATTCGTTCGCCGCTGTTCGAACAGATTCGCTGACCCAAGCGGATCACCGTAAAATAACACTCGTGCAAAATCGGAACGGATGTTTTTCCATGTCGAAGGCCCTCAATTTTTCGGATCGCCCCATACCGAACGGCTTCAGCCACGCTATCGAAGTCGCAAATGTCCAGCGCATGCTGTTCATCTCGGGTCAGGTCGGGCGAATGGCGGATGGCACTATGGCCTCTGGTATCGTCGAGCAGATCCGGGTAACCATCGGCAGGCTGGACGAACTTTTGAAAAATGCCGGGATGGCTTTTACCAACGTCACCAAGGTGACGATTTTCATGACCGTCGAAGCTCAGATCACCGAGTGCTGGGCGGCCTATGCGGCGGCAATGCCGTCGCCGCCACCGGCAGCGACGCTGGTCGTGGTTAGCGCTCTGGCCACACCGGAGTATCTCGTGGAAATCGAGGCGATCGCGGTAGCGTAGAGCCGTGCCCGATCCCACATGCAGAGCTCAGATAGCCGTACCGGTCAACGAGGGTATGCGACAGCAGCCCTTCGGTGCCTATCTCGGGGAGATCGCCGCATGCGGATACGAGGAAGCCGAATTTCTCCTCTCGGGAACTGCGCAGTCCTATCGCTCGCTGATCTGCGGCGAAGACGGCAAATGGCTAGTCGAGCCGCTGGACCGGCAGCCGTTCAAGACGCGCCTGCTGGTGCGCCGGCCCAGCGATCCGGCAAAGTTCAACGGCATCGTCTTGGTGTGCTGGAACAATGTCAGCTTCGGTTATGAGCTGCTGGCCAATTGCGCTCCCCAGGGTATGTATGACAGCGGCTGTGCCTGGGTGGGAGTCTCCGCTCAGCATGCGGGCGTCTATGGCGTAGGCCCCGAATTACGGGGGCTGACCGCCTGGGACCCTGAGCGCTACGCCGACCTTTTCCACCCGGGGGACTCGTTTTCCTACGACATCTTTGCCCAGGCTGGTCTGGCGCTCGCTGCTGACCGAGATACGGCAAAGGCAGGCGTTGATCCTCTAGCCGGTCTGCCGGTGCGAAAGCTAATCGCCATCGGCATGTCCCAGTCTGGAATGCGCCTGCGCACCTTCATCAATGCTATCCATCCGCGGCAACGGGTATTCGATGCCTTCATGCCGCTGATCGAGATCGGCAGTTGTCCTGGATTCGAGGACTTCGTGCTGGATTTGGCGCAGTTCCAGAACCTAAAGGCATACCGGCAGTACATGGGCAGGCGATCGCGGATTCGAGACGACCTCGATGTGCCGGTGATGGTCGTCAATTCCGAATGCGAAGCATTGGGTGCATACGGCGCTCGACAGCCGGACAGCGATCTATTTCGGTTCTGGGAAGTGGCGGGCGCATCGCACGCGCCGCTCGCCATGCTGCGCCAGACCGGCCGCCTCGCGCGGCGCGACTTCGGCGCTACACCGCCGACCGCTTCCGGTGGTGGTGGCGCGAATGCCAGTGCGGTCGATTGGGGACCAGTTTTCGATGCGGCGCTGCAGCATATGCAAAAATGGATCACGCAAGGCGTGGCCCCGCCGCTCCAGAGCCCGATCGAGATTGCGGGAAGCCCGCCGGCAGTGATCCGCGATGCGCATGGCAACGCTCAGGGCGGGGTGCGCCTGCCGGATGTCGAAGTCCCGATCGCTTACCATGATGGGGGTATCTGGACGCTCGAAGGGGTTCAGGGTCACGGCCTGACCGGCCACACGGAGCCTTTCGCGCCGGAAAAATTGCGCGGGCTATATCCGAGCGCGGCGGACTATGTGGCTCGTGTCGATGCCGCCGCCCGCGCTGCCGTGCAGGCCGGGGTTCTCCTGTCGCACGATGCGATGGAATATGTCCGTCGCGCGCAGGTTTTTATATTTCCAGATTAGCTTTGCCCGAAGCGGCAGGCCGGACGGGGCATCACGATTGCAGAACTGCAGCCATGTCGATCGCTTGTGCCTTGACGTTCGGCCCGTTCAATTGCGCCGCTCCTGCCTTTTCGGCAGCCAACGCGCGCTGGAATCCGTCGCGCACCCGGATGCGCCCGAGATAGGCTTGGATCGCCGGCGAAAACTGGTTCGCGAAGCCGACTATTTCCGCCAGCAGGCAGGCATAGCCAACCGAAATGTCGGCGGCGGTGAAGCGCTCCGCGCAGAGAAAATCGTTCTGGCTCAAGGCGGTGTCGACTGCGCGCAACCGCCCGAGAAACCATCGCGCATAATCGGTGACGACCTGGGGCTGGCGTCGCTCTTCCGGTTCATACTGGCTATAACGCAGGACGATCGCCTGCGGGAAGGTCAGCGTCGCTTCCCCTAGGTGTAGCCAGTTGAGATAGGCGCCGAAAGCGGGTTCGTCCGGCGTCACCGCCAGCGGCGTCGGGCCATAGCGCGTCGCCAGATATTCGCAGATTGCGGCGGATTCGGTCATCTTCGTGTCGCTGTCGAGCAGCAAGGGGATGGTTCCCAACAGATTCAACGCGAGATATTCCTTGGCATGCACTCGCGGCGGGAATGGCAGCGTCTTCAGCTTATACGGGATGCCGAGCTCCTCCAGCATCCACAGCGGGCGAAACGAGCGGGCATCCGCGCAGTGGTACAAAGTGATCAAGGGCGCTTCCTTAGCCGCTTCAGAGTCCGACGACCAAGGGTTCGCGGTCATGCTCGCCCACTGCAGCGGCGATTTCCGGTGTGACCGCGACAGGGATATCCAGCAGGATCTGAGCATAGCTCTTGGCCTGTGGGTCATTTCGCAAAGACGCGATGCCGCCCCCACCCAACACGTCATGCAGTAGGAAGTTGATCCCGCCGATCCCCGGAAGCTCGAAGCGCTCGACTCGGCTTGGTCGATAATGTGCGAAAAGATCGGCCACGACAGCGGTGGTCAGCGCCGAGCGGATAAAGGGCAGATATTCCGATCGCCGCGCGATGATCCCGATATTGGCATTGTCACCTTTGTCGCCGCTCCGCGCAAAGGCGAGCGCAACTAAGGGAATCCTCCGCGAACCCGCTGCCGGCAAAGCCGGCTGTGGCACGGGGCAGGGCGCGATCATCATCCGGTCGAACACCGGCCCCGTTGTGTCTGGTGCCGCTATCGCTTGTCCAGCCACGGCGATTGTGATCGGAACCTCGCTCTTGGCGATAAGGCAAGAAAACAACCTGACCACTGGCGATACTTTCGGGCGATTACCGCCCATTCCGGCAATGCCCGGGGCCATAGAGGTCGCCGACGAGGTCAGCTCGCGGATTAGCGTCCGCAGAGCCGCTTCGCGAGGATGCTTGGCCGCTGTCTTCAGGATGACCTCGCGCGACGAGGCGGTGCGCGCGAACTGCCCATAGGAACCTTCGGAGCCGATCACCTCCACGCTGGTCTCGGTGAACGGCGGCAGGTTCTGCGCCGCCAATAGGCGTTCGCAGCGTCGGATAACATCGTCTGCAACCTTCTGCGCCTTCCTTACCGCGTCGATGCCGCAAATGGTCAGATAGTGGCCGACCCGATAGCCGTCCTGATAAGTGATGCTGACCTTGTAGCTCGCCGGGGGCGGATAGCCTTTGGCTCCGGAAACGCGCACCTGGTCTTGCGCGATTTCCAAGATGCGCACTTCGGAAAAATCGCAGACGACGTCGGGCAACAGATAGGCCTGCGGATCGCCGAGCTCGTAGACCAGCTGTTCGGCAATGGTGCCGAACCGTACAATGCCGCCAGTGCCTTCAGGTTTCGAAATCACAAAGGAGCCATCGGCGGAGATTTCGGCGATCGGAAAGCCGATATTCGACCAATCGCCGGTTTCCTCCCAATCGGTATAAAGTCCACCGCAGGCCTGTGCGCCGCATTCAATGATATGGCCCGCGAGCGAACCTCCCGCCAGACGATCGAGATCCTTGGGCTGCCACGAGAAAGCGTGAATGCAGGCTCCCAGGGTGGTGGCGCTATCGACGCACCGCCCCGTCACCACAATCTGCGCACCCGCGTCGAGCGCTGCCGCGATCGGCCATGCCCCGAGATAGGCGTTGATGCTCAATGGACTATCCGGCATCGGCGCACCGCTGAACATTTCGGCGATATCGCGCGCCTTGAACTCTGCCGCGCGATCCAGCAGATCGTCGCCCAAAACGACGCCGACCTTGATGTCGAGCCCGGCCTGCGCGATCTGCTTTTCCAGCGCTTTTGCGCAGGCCAGCGGATTTACGCCGCCGGCGTTGGCGATGACCTTGATCCCGCGATCGGCTATGGTCTGGAAATGCGCCGCTATGGTGCTTACGAAATCCGCAGCGTAACCTGCAGCTGGGTCTTTCGCCCGGGCCCGGGCCATGAGTGACATCGTGATCTCGGCCAGGTAGTCATAGACTAAGACGTCGCAATTTCCGCTCTGCAGCAGCTGGGGTGTAGAAATGCTGGTGTCACCCCAAAATGCGCTGGCACCGCCGATCCGGATGGTTTTCGCAATCATGCCGTTTCCTCTACTTCCAGACGCACCAGCAGGTCACCACCGGTGACCTGCGCGCCGAAGGCGGCACCGATGGCTTCGACCACACCATTGGCGGGCGCCACGATCTGGTGCTCCATCTTCATCGCTTCCAATACGGCGAGGACTTGGCCGCGCACCACCACGTCGCCGACCGCGACGGACAGCGACACGACGAGCCCGGTCATCGGTGCCCGCAGCGTCCCGGATGCTTCAGAGTCGGTCGTGACCGGAGGCGCAAAAGTCCTGTCACGCAGAACGAGCACCCGGTTTTCGCAATCGAGATGCAGAGTATCACCATCGCGGGCATAGGCTGCCGAGCGGATATGCCCTTGGGTTTCGAAACGAACCTCGTGCTGCGAGCGCATCAGGATTCGTAGCTGTGCGGTCTCACCGTCCGCTGTCCGAACATTCCAAGAATCGCCAGCGCGCGATACATGGCAACGGTGCTCGGTGCCGTTTTCCTCGAGCACAAGCACCGACTCTAACCAGGTCGAGGATTGCCAGCCGCCGCTCTGTTCGTCCGCAAAAAGCGCGGCCGCCAGAGGCCAGGCGAAATCGGGTGTGGGCAACGCCGCGAAGCCGTTCGGAAATTCGGTCTCGATAAAAGCGGTGGTAGCGTGGCCGCCGGCGAACAGCGGTGCATCTAGGATACGCCCAAGAAATTCCTTATTAGTCGTCACCCCCAGGATGGTGGTATCGGCGACGGCCGCGACGAGCCGACGCCGCGCTTCGTCGCGATCCTGGCCCCAGGCGATGATCTTGGCGATCATAGGATCGTAAAAAGCCGAAATTTCGCTCCCAGCGCTGATTCCGGCATCGGTGCGGATGCCCTCAGCCGCTGACGGACGCCAGACCTTGACCGATCCGGTCTGCGGCAAGAATGTGTTGGCGGGATCCTCGGCGTATAGCCGCACCTCGATGGCATGACCGCGCAGGGCTACGTCTTCCTGCTGGATCGGCAGATGCTTGCCCCGCGCGACATCGAGCTGCAGAGCGACGAGGTCCAGGCCGGTAACCAGTTCGGTCACGGGATGCTCGACCTGCAGCCGGGTGTTCATTTCGAGGAAGAAGAAACTGCCATTGCGGTCTAGCAGGAATTCGACGGTTCCGGCGCCCACGTAAGCGATCGTCTGCGCCGCCAGCACTGCCGCTGCACCCATCCGCGCGCGCAGTTCCGCATCCACCGCCGGAGAGGGCGCTTCCTCGACGACCTTTTGGTGACGTCGCTGGATCGAGCAGTCCCTTTCGCCGAGATGCACGACATGGCCGTGGCTGTCGCCGAACACCTGGATTTCGACATGGCGCGGCTGGATCACCGCGCGCTCCAGCAACAGCCGCCCATCGCCGAACGCATTGGTCGCCTCGGACCGGGCGCTACGCAGCGCAGGGACCAGGTCGCCGGCCACATGGACCAGCCGCATGCCGCGCCCGCCGCCGCCGGCTGCGGCCTTCACCATCACCGGAAAGCCAATCGCCGCCGCTTCGCTGACTAGCCGCTCGTCGGCCTGATCTTCGCCCTGATAGCCCGGAATACAGGGAACACCGGCGGCGATCATGCGGCGCTTGGCCTCCGCCTTGTCGCCCATAACTCGAATTGCCTCCGGCGACGGACCGATAAAGGTCAGGCCGGCATCGCCACAGGCCTGAGCGAACTGGGCATTCTCGGAAAGAAAGCCATATCCTGGGTGAACCGCATCGGCCCCGCTGCGCGTCGCGGCTGCCAAAACGCGATCGATATTGAGATAGGATTCACCGGCGGCCGCTGGGCCGAGGTGGACCGCTTCGTCCGCCATGCCGACATGGCGCGCACCGATATCGGCATCGCTGTAGACGGCCACAGTCCGGTAGCCCTTGGCTCTTGCGCTCAGGATGACCCGGCAGGCGATCTCGCCGCGATTGGCGATCAATATCTTGCGGAAATTGGCCATTATCCGACCTCGACCCATGCGGCAGAGCGCTTCTCGGCGAAAGCGGCCAGTCCCTCGTGTCCCTCTTCGCCGCGCAGGCAGGCGGCGAAAGAGCGCGCCGCCTCCTCCCGGTAAGCATCATCGACCAGTCCATGAGCATGCAGGATCAGCCGTTTGGTTTCGGCATTGGCATGCGGGGCGCAGCGTTTGAGCATCGTCAAAAGCTCGGCCACATACGCCTCGGCGCCGATCTCATCCTCGCAGAACTCATCCGCCAGTCCGATCGCATGAGCCCGCGCGCCATCGAGCCGCTGCGCCGTCATGGCCAGACGGCGGGTTGCCGCGGCACCGATTTTGGCGACGACGTAAGGCGCGATCTGTGCCGGTGCCAAACCCAGCACCGTCTCCGACAGCGCGAAGCGCGCGCGCCGAGTGGCGATCGTGATGTCGGCACAACAAGCAAGACCAAAGCCGCCACCCATCGCCGGCCCATCGACGACGGCGATCGTCAGGGCAGGGCAGGCGTTCAGCGCTGCGAACAGGCGGCCGCCACGTTCGTTGACATCCATCAACGGGTCGCGCTGGCCCGGCGCAGGCGTTGACGCGAGAGCTTTGTGCGTTGTTTTGAGATCGGCGCCCGCGCAGAACATGCCATCGGTACCGCGCAGAATCAGCGCACGGATGCTGCGATCACCGTGGATTGCGGCCAGCACAGCTTCGAAATCGGCCATCAGCTCGTCGCTCATGGCATTGCGCGTTTTCGGATCATCGATCCGTGCGGTCAGCGCAATACCCTCGTGGTGAAGTTTGAGGTATTGGGTTTGCGGGAGGCTCATGTCATTACATCCTCGCGACGCCGAAAATGTTGGGATTGAGGCTGCGCCGGTCGCCTTCGAGGCACGTCGCGATGCAGAACGACAGGATGCGCCGCGTATCGCGCGGATCGATCAAGCCGTCGTCCCAGAGGCGGGCGGTGCCGTACAAAGCCTCCGACTGCTGATCGTAGGCAGCCACAATCTTCGCGCTGAGGGCAGCCATCTCGTCGTAATCGGGTTCGCGTCCGCGCGCACGCGCGCCCTCTTCGGCAACTATGGCCAGCACTTTGGCCGCCTGCTCGCCGCCCATCATCGAGGTGCGATTGTTGGGCCACGAAAACACGAAGCGCGAACCGAATGCTCGGCCGCACATCGCATAATGACCGGCTCCGAAAGACGCGCCGATCTGGATGGTGATCTTGGGTACGGTTGCGTTGGTGACCGCCTGGATCATCTTGGACCCGTGCTTGACGATGCCTGATTCCTCTGCCGCGACGCCGACCATGAAGCCTGTGGTATTTTGCAAGAACACCAGCGGAGTACCCGACTGACAGCACAGCTGGATGAAATGCGCCGCCTTGGTCGCGCCATCGGAGTCGATTGGTCCATTATTGCCGATCAAGCCGATCGCCTGGCCATCGATTTCGGCTTGGCCGCAGACAGTGAACGAGCCGTAATTCGCTTTGAATTCGAGAAAATCCGAGCCATCGACGATGCGAGCGATGACTTCTCTAACATCATAGGGCTTGCGATAGTCGACCGATACGATGCCGAGCAGCTCCTCGGCATCGTATAGCGGCGGCCTGGCGACCTGCCTTGCTCGGATCGCTCGATCCCAAGGAATTTTCGAGAGGATTTCGCGGCCTATGCGCAGTGCATCGGCATCGTCATCGGCAAGATAATCGCCGACGCCGGTGACGACGGTGTGCAGCTTGGCGCCGCCCAGCGCCTCATTGTCGGCGATCTCGCCCGTCGCCGCTTTGAGCAGCGGTGGACCGGCTAAGAATACCCGCGAGCGGTCTTTGACCATCACCACATAATCGGAGAGCCCGACTAGATAGGCACCGCCGGCGGTCGAAGACCCGTGGACCACCGCGACTACCGGAATGCCGGCGCTGGATAGCCGGGCGATATTGGCGAACACGCCGCCGCCCTTCACGAAGATTTCGGATTGGTGCAGCAGGTTACCGCCGGCGCTTTCAACCAGCTGTACGAAAGGCAGCTTGTTTTCCATCGCGATGGTTTGCACCCGGATAGTCTTGTCTATTCCCGAGGGCGAGATCGAGCCGCCCTTGATGCCTGAGTCAGAGGCGGAAATCAGGCAGCGCACGCCGCCGATGAGGCCGATCCCGGCGATCATGCCCCCGCCCAGGATATTTTTCCCGCCGTCGTCGTCATGCATTCCCAGGCCGCACAGCGAGGACAGCTCGAGGAACGGGGCGTCGCGATCGAGAACCAGATTGATTCTTTCGCGGGGTAGCAACTGGTTGCGGGCGCGGAACTTGGCTTCGGCGCGCTGCGAGTTGTCGCGAACGCGCTGCTCCAGCCCGCGAAAATGCGCGATGAGCGCCATATGCGCGGCGTGATTGGCTTTGAAAGCGACCGTGTCAGCAATGACGGAGGACGATAATACCGGCATGGTCTCGGTTCTCAGCGTTGCTTGAGGATCGTTTCGATCCGGTCTAGGCTGGCAATGGCGACTTCGACGCGATCGCCCAAGGCAGCGGAGGGGGCAGCGGCAGGCGGGGGGGGGGGGGGGGGGGGGGCAACCCCCCCCCCCCCCCAGGGGGGGGGCCGCGCCTGGGGTTTGGGCCGGGTGGGCGTAAACCCCCGCCAACACGATGTCGGTGATCTTGGCGGCCTCGGCGGCGGGATCGAGCGGGCGACCGTTCAGCGCGGTGCGCCAGCCGGTCTGTTCCAGGCCGCCGTAAAACACGTCGCGGACCGTTGCGATATCGATATTGTCGCGGATTTCGCCATTCGCGATGCCCTGCTCGATCGCCCAGACGGCAACGCGGGTCCAGCGCTGGACAAGCTTCTGGAGCTGCGAGCCCTGGTAATTCGACCAACGCAATTCCCGCAAGGTGATGATGTACAGCTGCGGCGATCGCGCCATATCGGCCAGGTGGCGGAAGGCGATCAGCGTCAGTCGCGCGCGCGCGCCGGCAGTATTTGCGACATCGGCCTCCAGCTGGGCCACCCGAGGTCCGATCCAGTCCTGCACAACCTGTTCGACCAGACTTTGCTTGTTTGAGAAGTATTTGAACACGGTGGCTTCGGAAACCTTGGCGTGTTGCGCGATCATGGCGACCGAGGTCGCATCGACGCCGTTGGCTTCGAACAACGCCTTGGCCTCAGCGAGAATCTCCGGCGCGCGCTGATCCTTGCGGCGCTGCCAGGAAGCCGATTTTTCGTCCGATGCCAGTGTTGCGGTCACCATATTCTCCATTGGTGAGTATCGCTTATTTATTTACTCCACGCCGCGTGCTGTCAACCCGAAATTTCGAGTGAAGCAATAAAAAGTACAGATAATAGCGGCGTTTGATATAAATGATGCAGACTTTAAAAAGACGCGATCTTCGTCGGAATAACGATCGGTAATGCGGTTTCTCCGTCGCACACATCGGCGCGCGGATGGAGGTGGGAACGTCCGGGCGTTTCCGACTTGCTGTCATCATAAACGAATGTTGCGTCGTCGAGGTCGATGCCTGGGAATTCATCCATGTCGCGTGGGTAGCTCTGGGAGTGCTCCCATTCGGGCTTGTTGCCACGCTTGGGCCATAGATGCAGCCCGCGCTCCGCATAACCGGGATTGAAGATCGCCGGATCGATGAACCGTGAAAGTTGCATATCGGCATCTTCCGGTCGCAGCGCGACGGCCATCTTTTTTGCGCCCTTGTCGGTCATATGGTTAAGGAGCCGGCAAATGAAATCGGCCACCACCTCAACCCGCAGCGTATAGCTGACGAGACGGAAATAGCCCATCACCCAGGCCATATTCGGCACTCCGGTGAACAGCATACCGCGATACATGACGGTCTGCGCGAAATCGACCGGCTCACCGTCCACCGTGAAGCCGATGTCACCCAACAAGTTCAGGTTGAAGCCGGTGGCCGTGATGACGACATCGGCGGGAAGCATCTGGCCCGACTTCAGCCGGATCCCATCATTGGTGAACATTTCGATCTCGTCGGTGACGACCGAAGCTTTGCCATCGACCATCGCATGAAACAGATCGCCATCGGGGACGAAACAAATCCGCTGAAGGCCCGGCTCGTAGCGTGGGGTGAAATGCTGCGCGGTCAACTCGGGGCCGATAATGGCACTGACGTCCGCCAGCAGATGCTTCTTTACCTGCTCCGGCTTCTCGTCGCAGAGGCGCTGAAACTTCATCTTATCCCGCACCACCTTGCGCCGCGCGATCTCGTGAACCCAACGCTCGTCAACTTCGAGCTCGCGCACGGCATCGGCGAGATCGAGCCGGTTATGCCCCGGCACATAATAGCCCGGTGAGCGCTGCAGCATGGTGACATGCCCGCAGCGGTCGGCGATCGCCGGAATTAATGTTGCGGCCGTTGCGCCGGAGCCGATCACCACCACCTTTTTGCGCGTCAGATCGAGATCATTTGACCAGTTCTGGGGATGAACGAAGCGGCCCGCGAAATCGCCAGCCCCCGGCCACTCGGGCGTATAGCCTTCGTCGTGTCGGTAATAACCCGTGCCCATCCACAGGAAGCCAGTGGTAAAACTTTGTTCCTCGCCGGTGATGGTATGCTTGGCGACGACAGTCCACAGATTGTCTGCGCTGGACCAAGACGCATTCATAATCCGCAGGCCGTACCGGATATGTTGGGCCAGATCGTTTTCCTCGATGACCTCGCCCAAATATTTCAGAATACAGTCGGCGGTCGCGATTGGCGAGCCAACCCATGGCTTGAAACGGAAGCCAAAGGTGTAGAGGTCGCTATCAGAGCGGATTCCGGGATAGTTGTGCTTGTGCCAGGTCCCGCCGTAAGTTTCGTCTGATTCCAGGATCACGAAGCTTTTGTCGGGACATTGTTGCCCAAGGTGATAGCCTGCGGCCAGGCCGGTGATCCCGGCGCCGACGATCACGACATCGAAATGCTCGATCATTGCGGCGGTGTCGGGGGACGCAGAAGTTGGCGTGGCGCTCATGCAATTTTCCTCAGTCCCAATGCGCTTCGATATTCTGTGCATTCGTTCGCGGAGGTTGTCCAGAAGTTTTGGTCAATTGACCAAATCAAACGATCAAAAATAAAATATACTGGCGTAAATGGTCAAACCAGGGCGTCTGAGCACGCCAGCTTCACAATTTCTGCTTGGCGCAAAATGGAGCGCTGCACCTTACCGCTGGGTGTCTTGGGCAGATTGGCGACAAAATCGAGCAGGCGCGGATAGGCGTGGGCCGAAAGGCGGTTGCGGACCCACAGCCGCAGTTCCTCGGCCAGTTCGGGCGAACTGGAGACGCCATCGGCCAGGATCACGAAGGCCTTGACGATCTCGGTGCGCTGCGGGTCAGGCACGCCGACTACCGCCGCTTCGACGACGGCGGGATGTTCGAGCAGCGCGCTTTCTACGTCGAAAGGCCCTATGCGATAGCCGGATGAGGTGATGACATCGTCAGACCGGCCTATAAAGCTGATCGAGCCATCGGACTCCAGTTCGACCGTGTCGCCGGTGCGGTAATAGCCGCCGCTTATGGCGGGCGTCTCCTGCTCGAAATAGCCGTTAAACCACAGCAGGGGCGAGCGGCCAATATCGATCGCGAGCACGCCGGGCTGGTTTGCCGGCAATTCATGTCCCGCTTGGTCCAGGACGGCCACCCGAAAGCCCGGCATGGCAAATCCAGCCGAACCTGCGCGCACTGGATGATCCAGGCCATGGTGATTATTGACCACCATGCCCGTCTCGGTCTGCCCGTAATGATCGTGAATCGGCACGGCCAGATGCTCGGCGAACCAGCGTATCACTTCTGGATTGAGGGGTTCGCCCGCACTGCTGGCCACGCGTAGTCGGCCTTTGATACGCGCAGCCTTGTCCGGTCCCGACGCCATCAGCATACGAAAGGCGGTGGGCGAACCGGCAAGGTTGGTCACGCCAAGGCGTTCGACGATTTCGCACAGGCTTTCCGCGCTGAAGCCGGCTTCGCTGAAAATCGTCGCCTGACCTAGCAACAGCGGGCCGATCACCGCATAGTACAGTCCGTAAGCCCAGCCGGGATCGGCGATGTTCCAAAAGACATCTGCAGTGCGCAGGCCGACCGCTTCGCGCATATAGGCGGCGAAAGACAGCAAAGCGCGATTTGGCACTGGCACGGTTTTGGGAAGCCCGCTCGTTCCTGATGTCGACATCATCGCCATGATGTCATCACCGCGCCGCATGACCGGCTCGAAGCTGGGCGAAGCGCTGGCGAGCGCGGCGCGGAAATCGATATCACCGTCGGGAGCAACGGCACCCGGCGCGGCGACGGTGGCAACCTTTGGGCAATCCGCGATTTCGGTCAGCTTTGCGCGGTTCGCCGTGTCGGTCACCACGAAGCGGGTATAGGCGCTGTTCAAGCGGTGTTGGATCGCTTTTGGCCCTAGCGCGGTGAACAATGGTTGATAGGCCGCGCCGATCCGCCATATGCCCAGGATCGTCACCATCAGCTCGGGGGTTCGGGGCAGTAAGCCGGCGACGACATCGCCAGGGCCGATGCCGGCTGCGGCGAGAACATGGGCAAAGCGCGCGGAGCTGTCGTGCAGCTGCTCGAAGGTGAATTCCTCAAGATGGCCATCGGCAGCGATCCAGCGCAGCGCGACGCGGTTTTTGCCGCAATGGCGATCGCAGCATTCGACTGCGGCATTCAGGCTGGCGAGAAGGTTACCCTGCAGAGCTGCCATAGCGTTTTCGATACGGAACTCCGCGACGGCATCCTTGTACTTTCGCGACGAATCGGCACTGCCCGATTTTGCTCCCATCATGCGTTCCTCTTCGCGAATTGTTTCCTGGCTTGGCTAGAGCTGCTCCGCTTCCGTTCGCCCGCATAATTCACAGCACACGCCCTGGCTTTGCCGGGCGGAATGGCCAGTGGGTCGAGTGTCACCTTCACCACCCCCCACCGCTTTAGTGAGTTAACATTATTTATATCCCTATATTTTCCGATGTCAATTAGATCATTTGACCAAAAAGCCGCATATGATGACAAATATGGATATTGATTAAATGAGTTTCCCTCGTTAAGTGTCGACCGTTCGCCATGAAGGATGCAGGAATGAACCTCCCTCTCGAGCGCCCCGTAGCGCGATCGCCATTTTATCAGCAAGAACACGAGGCCTTTCGCCAGACGCTGCGGCGGTTCGTGGCCAAGGAGATCGAGCCCTTTGGTGCAGACTGGGATGAGGCCGAAACTTTCCCGCGGGAATTGTACAAGAAGGCCGCCGAAATCGGTCTTCTGGGCGTTGGTTTTCCTGAGGAATATGGCGGGTCGGGGCGTGATCTTTTTCTAGAGATCGTTGCGTTTCAAGAAATGGCGCGCTGCGGAATCGGTGGTCTCTGCGCTAGCTTAGTGAGCCATAGAATCGGCGCGCCGCCGATCGTCAACCGTGGCTCTGCCCAGCTGAAGGCGCGGGTCCTACCGACGATCCTGTCGGGCGAGAAGATCAGCGCCCTGGCCGTGACCGAACCCGATGGCGGCTCCGACGTGGCGAATCTGCGCGCTACCGCCCGCCGCGATGGGGATCATTATGTCTTGAACGGCACGAAGACTTTCATCACGTCGGGAATGCGGGCAGATTATTACACGGTCGCGGTGCGCACCGGTGGGCCTGGTGCCAGCGGCGTGAGCATGATCCTCGTCGACCGCGATACGCCCGGCTTCTCGCGAACACCGTTGAAGAAAACCGGTTGGTGGTCCTCAGATACTGCCACGCTGTATTTCGAGAATTGTCGCGTTCCCGCCGAAAACTTGATCGGCGAGGAAGGCACTGGCTTTAAGACGGCCATGCTCAACTTTAACTTCGAGCGTCTGATGATGGCCGCATTCTCCATCGCTTATGCCCGGGTCTGCTATGAGGAGGCGGTGGCCTATGCGCGTGAGCGCCATACCTTCGGAAAGCCGCTGTCCCAGCATCAGGTCATTCGGCACAAGCTGGTCGATATGCTTCAGCGGATCGAAGCGAGCCAGGCGATGCTGGAAACGCTTACCTGGCGCCTCGAGAATGGCGATAACCCAATCCCCGAAATCTGTATGCTCAAGAACCAGGCCACTCAGACCATGGCCCATTGCGCCTCGGAAGGGGTACAGATTTTCGGAGGGGCTGGCTATCTGCGCGGGTGCAAGGTCGAGCGCATTTACAGGGAAGTGAAAGTGCAGGCCATCGGAGGGGGTGCGGAGGAGATCATGAAGGACCTCGCCGCAAAACAGCTGGGCTTATGATGGTGTTGCCCCAACCTGAGCATGCCCAGCTTTCTCCGGCGCCTGCGCAACGACGGCTGCTTGCAGCAGGCGAATAGAATCCTCGATCGCGTCGTCGAATCTGTTGTCCAGCGCCAGCCATTGCAAGGTATGGCCATCGCCCAGTGCGGTGATATGTTTCGCCAGCATTTCGAGATCGATAGAGGTTTCGTGTTCCTGGCGAGCTTCGCGTAACAATGCGACGGTTGAGTCTAGAAAATTCCGGTAGGTGTCCCGAACGAGATGAGAGTAGGCCGGATTGCGCAGCGCCCAATGGCACAGCTCGAAAAGCGCTTGCTGCATGCTGCGATTTTCGCGCAGCCAGTTGAAAAAACCCCTCGCGACGACCTCGACGCCCCGGCGCAAGCCCATGCCCGGTGAGATACCGCGCCGACCGTCTTCAATGCCGAGCGTCGAGCTCGCCTCTAACACAGCTTGGAATAGAGCCTCTTTGGTTTGAAAGCAGTAATGCAGGCCGGCAAGGGGCGCGTTAGCCACTTCGGCGATCCGCCGAGTTGTCGCTCGCGCCACACCTTCGTTCGCCACCACCTGGACGGCGGCGTCGATAAAGTTCTGCCGCCGGTCCTCCAAAGACAATCGTGCCATTCGAGCCTCTTCACATCATCGAGCTTGTGTGCGTCGCAACGCGGATCTGATTGAGCAGCTAGGCATTCTTTTCCCGCTAGCCAATGCCAAATTGCTTTCAGGCCTGACCGGCATAATTTGGTCCGTTGGCGGAATTCGGGGGTAAAGGTGGCAAGAATGGTCTCGCGCTAGTTCGCTACGGTCGAAAGGCGGTCGCGCAGCACGTTCTTCGCTACCTTCTCGAGCGTCGAGCGTGGCAGAGTATCGACGACATGAATCGTATGCGGTACCTTGAACGCAGCAAGCTTTTCGCGGCATTGCGCCAGCAACACGTCTTCCAGTTCGACTTCGGCGTTTGTCGCAGCGATGACGAAGGCCACCGGCACCTCGTCGAGCATCGGGTGAGCCTGGCCGACGACAGCGGCTTCCGAAACCAGCCCGGTGGCGACGAGCACGGTTTCGATCTCACTCGCGGCTACATTTTCGCCGCCGACTTTCAACATGTCTTTGTCACGGCCTAGGAAAAAGAAGTCGCCGCTCTGACCGATTTTGAATCTGTCGCCAGTGTCGAACCAGCCCTCAGCATCGAACGATGCCGCTGTCGCGTCCGGTTCGTCCAGATATTCGTAAAACAGCGTCACCCCGCGCACGCCGCGGATATAGAGCCGCCCTGATTCGCCTAACCCGCACAAGCCACCTTCGTCGCGGCGGACCGCAATGTCGTAGCCGGGGACAGGGCGACCGATTGCCAGTTGCGGCCCCGGATAAGCGGGGTCCGCGCAGATACCCATGGCGACCGTTTCGGTCATCCCCCACCCACCTGCGGTGGTGATCCCGATTGTATCGTCGACCAGATCGGGCAGAGCGCCTGCAGATCCCCAGATCCGGAATGCATGGTCGTGCGGTGTGGGGTGGGCCAGCAGTGCCTTGATGCAGAACGGGATGATCGCGCACCAAGTCGCCCGATGGCGCACCGCCGGGCCCCAGAAGTTCGAGGCGGAAAAGCGCGGTTGCAGCAGCACCGTTCCCCCGGCCCAGATGGTTCCGAGCAGTGAATAGGAATGGGCGTTGGTGTGGAACAGCGGCAGGATGATCTGGCAGATGTCGTCGTGGCCGAGCCGGAAATTGCGTGCAATCGACTGCGCGCCCCACACCGCATTGGCATGAGTCCAGACGACGCCCTTGGGCCTTGCGGTGGTGCCGGAGGTAAACTGAATGGAAAATTCATCGAGCGCGTCGCATTCAACAGTCGGGGCCGTGCCAGATGCGGTGAGAAGGCCGGCGAAGCCCGCGTCATCAATGACAAAAAAGCCTCCTTGGCTGGCCGGTCCGTGAAAAAGCGGCAGAAAGCTGTCCTGCGTCACCACGCCGATCGCGCCCGACTTCGTCGCAAAATAAGCAATTTCCTCGGCGCTGCTTTTCGTGTTGGTGGTTACGATGACTGAGCCTAGACGCGCGCTTGCGAGCCAACAGAGGATAAATTCGGGACAATTGTCCATGTGCAGGAGCAATCGACTGCCCTTGCCCACGCCCATTGCGGCTAAGCCAGCTGCGACTCGCACCGACGCTATCCAGAATTCGGAATAGGTCCAGATTTTCTCCAGCCCGGCGAAGGGTGACCAAATCAGGAAAGGTTTATCCGGAACCCGGGCGGCCCAGCTCGCAAAGATCGAAGGAACGGAAAACCCCGCAACAGTGTGATATGGAGCAATCATTGCATGCATCCTTCAACAGGCCGCCTCTCCAAGCTGCCACTTGATCTTCTAGGACGTCAGGCATTTTGGTCTGATGACTGGGTCATATGATCAATTTCTTAATGCTAGGCGCGTTACCTAGTGTCAAGTCCCTGAGCGGTTGGTTAGTGTTTTGGTGGTGAAATGGGGCGGTGAATGCTGATAATTAGCAAATCGTGTCGATGCATTCGCAGAACGGCTACCGTCGTGAGTTGGCGCTCCAGCGCTCGTCAGAAGACCGAGGCCATCCCACTGCGGCCCAGCGGCATTCCATTGTCGGCAAGCTAAAGCTCTTGCAGGTCCTTCACAAGTTGCGCGGTCATCTTCTTGGCGTCGCCGAACAGCATTTGCGCGTTCTCGTTATAATAGATCGGGTTCTCGATCCCGGCGAAGCCAGCGCTCATGCCGCGCTTGATGATCATGACCGTCTTGGCGCGGTCGGCCTCAATGATCGGCATGCCCGCGATCACGCTGCCTGGATCGTCGCGCGCGGCGGGATTGATCATGTCGTTGGCGCCGATAACCAGCGCGACATCGGACTGCGGCATTTCGGGGTTGATGTCCTCCAGTTCGATCAGCTTGTCGTAAGGCACGTCGGCCTCGGCCAACAGTACGTTCATATGGCCGGGCACGCGGCCAGCGACTGGATGGATCGCGAACTTCACGTCGCTCCCTTTTTCTTCGAGCTGCTCGTATAGTTCGGCCACCCGGTGCTGAGCCTGGGCAACCGCCATGCCGTACGCGCTTTCGCGCAATCAATGGCATCACCTTCGCCAATATGGATGGCGAATTCCCCAATATAGCCGGCCCCTTCGACCTCAACTGCACAAATCTTGCGTTCCAGTGGTTCAACGACCTTTCAGCAAGAATGAATCGTCTGAGATATTTACTTGTACAAGGAGGTTGGCTTGCCTTCACAACTCTTACTGAGGGCAGCTTCGTCGAATGGCGGCATGCTCATGGTGATCTCAAATGCGGCCTACAAGAATATCCAGATGCCAAGTATCTTGAGGGACTGGGATGTCTGGTAGAAAGGATTTCTATACCGATGCGCTGCGAAAGTGGCGCTGCTTTCCCCCGCCACCTCAAGGCAATCGGCGCTGGTACGCCTAATCTTACTGAGTCACAAAATCAGCAGATTCGCGCTTTGAGCTGATGTGATA
>CAXTOI010000006.1:0-8743 GCA_964245645.1 uncultured Novosphingobium sp.
AATGGCCTGCTTTTACTCCGCCCCGCTGGCCTGGAATCCGACCGGCGTTGACAGGGACCAGCGCATTTTGGCGGGCATATCGAGCGCCTGATCGGCACGATGATGGGCAAGATGCGACTGCTACCGGGCGCAACCGGATCCAACGCGACCAAGCGCGACGGTTATGATGCTGGCGCCAAGGCGGCGATGACAGTCGACGAATTCGAGCGCTGGTTTGTGAGGGCGATTTGCCAATACCATAATGCTCCGCATGCTGCGTTGGGTGGGCTGGCTCCGGCGCAAGTGTGGGCACACGAGGCCATGCTCGCTGGTCCGCTGCTGCCGCCTGGCTTGGATGGCCAGCTCTTGGCCCGCCGGTTCCTTCCCTGGGTTGAGCGCACCGTCAAGGCCTACGGCATCCAGATCGGCTACCGTCGTTACTGGCATCCGTGCCTGGCGCCGCATATCGGCCAAAAGATCATGGTCCATTACGACGAGCGCATCCTTCACGAGGTCTATCCCGAGGTCGAGGGCGCCTTTGTTGAAGCACGGGTCATTGGTGATTATCCCGATGTCAGCGGGATCGAATGGGAGATGGCGCGCAAGCAGTTGCGCGATGCTGGCCGCGCTTTCCAGGAGGGGAGTGCCCGGGCCGAAACCGCTCGGCTGATCCACGCCAATCATACGGAGATCCTGGCAGCACAGGTCAAGACCAAGCAAGCGCGCGTGGCCCGCAAGCGGCAAGAGCGCGAAGGGATCTCGCACGCCCATCGGGCAGAGCCTGAAAATGCGATCCCGGCGGCGAGTTGGGTGAGCGTTGCCGAACTTGGAGCGATCAAATGGTTGAAACCCATGTAGGTTCGCATCCGACTTCCCCGGCCCAGGGGCTGAATTCGGGATTCTGGATCGACTTCGACGATGCGCGGCGCGCGGTCGAAACAATTGTCGATGTGGCCCACGACGATCCCGATGACCGGCCGACCTGCATTGTGCTGGTCGGCCAGTCGGGAATGGGCAAGACGTCGGTGCTGAAGGAGGCGGAGCGCCGGATTGGCGAGGCCTTTCCGGAGCCGGTGATGCGCGGCGAGGCGCGCTGCGTGCCGATGCTGCGCACGGTCATACCCTCCAGCCCGACCTCGATGAAGATCAATATCGCGCTCCTCAAAAAGCAGGGATGGCCGATCACGGGCAGTGTCCAGCGGATTGCCGACCTCAAGGTGGTCGAATTGCTGAAATGGCAACAGACCAGAATGGTGGCGATCGACAATGTCCATGCCATGCTCACCGCCAGTGGCCGGGCGCGGCGCGATACGCTCGATGCCTTTCGCTTTTTGATGAGCGAGGGCAACGTCCCGATGGTGGTCGCTGGGCTCGACGTCGCGGCGGACATCTTCTGCGAGGATGTCGAGCTCGCGTACCGTTCGATCATCCTGCGGCTCAAACCATGGCCCGCTGGCGAGTCTTCGCAACAGCTGATCCGCTGCCTGGCCAGAGGCTTGGGCCTGATCGAGCCCGACCGGCTGGCCGAACCTGACATCGCGGAATTCCTGTGGCGCAGCAGTCTGGGCGTTACGGGCAATTTCAAGCGGCTGCTGCACTGGGGCTACAAAATGGCGCGCCGCCACGGCCGGCATCGCGTAGAATTCAAGGACATTCAGGAGGCCGCCGAACTGTTTCCCCAGTACAAAGGCAGGTGAGCGAACCCCGCGACGAGGAAACGCACCCGCTCGCGCTGCGCATCCGCCCGCAGCCAGGCGAATGCTGCGATTCCTGGATAGAACGCGTCGCGGCAGCGCACGAGGTGACGCGCGCCGGACTGTTGGGCCACCTCAAAATCGATGCGTCCTGGGCAAGCCGCGACCTTGCCTCGGGCCGTCAGGGGCTTGCGCCCGACCTCCACCGGTCCTTCGATGAAGTTGTGCACAAGCTGGCCCGGGCGGTGGCGGCGGATGTGCAAACGATCCGGTCGACCTTCGTTGCCTTTGCGCCGAGACTGGTGCTGCCGCAGGCGATGCGGCGCTTCGCTTGCCCGTGCTGTTGGCTTGATCGGCGCCGCGACGGGCTGCCGGCGATCATCGAAAAGGAGTGGATTTTGCGCTTCAGCTGGCGCTGCGACCGCCATGGCCTCTTGCTCGCCGATCTTGGCCATCTCCTATCTGGCAGAAATGGCGCAGACTGTATGGCGAGGCTGACGCGGGTAGCGGAGAGCTGCGCGAAACTCGACGCAGCGCGGGCCTATGACGAGACGCGCCTGGCTCTCAACCGTTATGTATTGGCCAAGGCAGCGGGGACGGCGAGGGGCGGGCTGTCGCGCCTCGGCCGCAGCTATCTCGCGGAATTCGGCGAGAATTCCTGGCACCTGCTGGCATCGCGGACCCTGGTTCTGGCCAGTGCGCACAGCCACGACCATGGGCTGGTGTTGGCCACGACCAAGCTCTTTCCCTTTGCCGAAACGCCGCGAAGCTACCCGCCGCAACGTTCGGACCGGCGCGAAGCCGTGTGCGCGAACCGCCTGCTGGCGGTGATCGGACCGCTTCATCGCCAACGCTGCCGGCGATGGCAGACGCGGCTGGACAGTGCCGCGTCGCGGTTGGGGTCATGCCAGACCCTCGTCGCAACGCACCAAACCCGTCTTGATCGCGTCGCCGCAGCTTTCGCGAGGGCCTGGGCTGAGCGCCGCGAATATCGCGCCGCCCGCGAGGGGCGTGACGCGATCCGGCGGATCGCGGGGGTGTCGCTGCGCCGGATACGGTGTGAAAGGATGGAACGCGAATCGCTTGCAGGATCGCTCGCCAGTCTCCGCGAGGCGTTGCGCTATGCGCTGCTGGCCGAGGTGCGGCGAAGCGAAACCGGCGGTACCGGTGGCGAAGAGCGTCTGGTGCCGCAAGAGTGGCGCTTGCCCTCGGTCAGCGCGTTGGAGAGGCTGATTGCGGCGCAGGAGCGGAGTGCGGCCCGCGCCGCCGTTGCACCCTGCATGCGAACCATGACAAATTGAGCAAATCGCCCGATTCCGCCTTCAGCGCCCCGTAGAGCGCGTTGCCGGGCTCTGCGCAGCCTCACCTATCTGGAGCCTCATTTTCGCGCTCTCAGCGCGGTTTCCGGGAGCCTCGCATTTTCTCCATCAATTCAATCGCTTATACAAATAAGCCCGTGCCGCGCCTTGAGGAGCGTCAGATTGTCGCGACAAAGCGGCGAAAAGCGCTGCCGTGGGTGATTTCGCGCAGTAGGTGCAGCCGGCAGCCTTCCTCGAGCAATTGCGTGGTCCCCTGGCGAGACATCGTAAGCGCCCTCGCAGCCCGGCTCGCGGTGAGCGACGAACCCATCGCCGCCAATTCCGCCAACGTGCGCAGGCGCGAGGAGCTTCGCTTGGCGCTGACCGCCTCGTCCAGCGCCTGCTGCCAGCGCCGCACGCTATGGTCGAGCGCGATGAGCGCGAGTCCGCCCTCGGCAACCGCCTCGAGCCATGCCTCCCGAACCCGCGCCCTGCCCCCGGCGGAGGAGAGGTCATCAAGCTCTTCTTCGGGCGCTCCGGCCACCAGACGCGTCCAGGCGATCTGTCGGCGCAGCATGCCGATCGCGGCCAGCCCGCCGGCCGATCCCGCCTCGGCGGGCAGACCGAAGCGATCGGCGAGGATCACGCCGATGACCAGATTGCCCGCGCTGAGCGGCGTATGGCGGGCAAAGCTCACCGCCAGATCGGCGGCGGCGATAAGCCGGGGCAGGGGGCTGCTTGATTGGTGCTTCTCCCAAGCACCGAGCCGATCGGCGTCGATGGCAAACCGCGGGGGCATCGCCGCGACGCGATGGCGCTGATGGGGGGCGGGCTTCAGCCACTGGGTGATGGCCTGCGCGGTCGGGACCGCCGATGAAGGTAAGCGGCGGTCGAAGGCACCGACGAAGGCGAAGGGCCAATTCCGCCACGCGCGCGGCGAATCGCCATAGTCGAGCGCGAGCTGATCGGGTATGATCGCTTCGCCCTCGAGCCACCCCAGCGCTTCGAGTTCGACGAGCCGCAGCCGCGCGCTGAGCACGCGGGGGTTGGGCGATAGCACGACGCGATCGCTGGCCCGCGCCACCGCCGCCGCAGCGGCGCTAAAAAGCTCGAGAAATTGACCCGAAAACATCCGCTGCATCTGTGATGCATATCAAGGATTTGCGTTACGAGTGTCAAGCGAAAGGCTGTTTTACTTGCGCCGCTGCGAGCCAAATGCAACCGACCCTTGATAAATGCACTTATCACATGTTGCGTATTGGCGTGCTTGCGCGTAGTTGCAACGATTGTTGTCGGTTTCCCTAAACGACCGGACTCCAGCGCTGACCGCGATTTAGCGGGCCAGGATTTCCCTAAACCCCCGGACTCTGTCCCTAAACCGGTGGACTGGGCCGGACACGCGAACTGCGGGCGCTAAGCTTGGTGATGATGCACCGGTGCCGCTCGCGGCGCCGGGCCGTTTCAATCTGGCGGATGAAAGTTGGCGACCAGCGACCCGCTGACGCGAGGCAGCCGCCGAGCGCATCACCGTCCACGGTCGTCAGGAAAGATGCGATGGCAGGGGGCGCCGAAGCGCCGAACAGGGCGCGGCCGGTTTCGACACGGGGATCAAGGATGGCACAGGCGGCAGCGAGCAGACAGCGGCGCTTCGAAACGCTCGCGACGGCCAGCGGGTAAGGCGCCTGGCTCTCCAGAAATTCCGGACGTAGCCGGCCGGGGGTCATGGCGGTCGATACGAACGCGTTGAGGGGAATGTTTGATCGCGTGTAGCCACAGTGGTTGCGGACAAGCAGGCAACAAATGTCGCGCACCTGATTGATCAATTGGCTTGCCGAGGTGAAGTTGAACCGTAACTGGTCCGGCGTCCTACCGTGCAGGGCGGCGAGAACCTGGGTTTCGAAGCCGATCACGAGGTCCCAACAATTGCGCACGTCATCCTTGACGGAAACGGCGGCAGGAAGTGACTGCTCAAGCGGTCTCCAGCACTCGGCGCAGAACATGCGCAACGGCCCGCGAGCGGGCCCGGCGATCTGCCACTGGAAGGAGTCGCACGCGCTGCAGCGCTCCTCCAGTGGCCCGCGGTGGTGATGGCAGAAGCATGAGGCGGCCAACACCCAATGGTGCCGGATATGAGCTGGTCGATCTGCGGCAAAATCCTCCGCGAGGCATCGGTTGCACCATGATATTCTCAGCCCGGGCTCCGAAGAAAAGCTGTCTTGCCCGGTCGCGAATGGAGGCCATTCCCATGCAAGAAAGTCGAGCGGCAGTGCAGGATATCGCTTCGCCAGGCCGTTCGCTGCGAGTTGAGACGGCTCGACGTTGAACATGTGGGCGGCGCCATTGAGCCACCGGGCGGTCGGTTTGATGTCCGGATGGCGCCATTGCCCGGCGCGGTCGCGGACAGCTCTTGGATTGGCAGTTGCACCTCCCCGGCGGGAGTGGCTTCGGCGCGCATACCAGGAAGTCAGGAGTTCGTCGGGGAAGGGCGCCAGGTGCGCGCTCATGCCGCCCGGCGGCGCATGGCGCGTTTGGTGCCGGCGATGACCTGCATCGAGACCAGCGGCAGCAACAGCTCATCATCATCGAAGCTGTCGGCGTCGATCATCTCGCGACCGCTGCGAATGGCGGCGATGGCAATGGCTTCCATCAGTCGAAAGATACGCCCGGTCACACCGCCGGTGAGCGACAGGACGCGCTGCCGCGCCTCGTTGGTATCGAGATTGGAGGGGCGCCGCAGCGGAAGAAGGCCGGCGAAGCTCGCCAGCAACTGGCGCAAGGCGTGGTCGTTGCGCCAAGGGGTGAGCTCGAGAGCCGCAAAGCGATCGGCAAGGTTGGGGTCGGTGAGGACGGCGATGCGCGCGTCCTCGGTGCCGGCACACACAATCGGAATCCGCAGATCATTGGTCAGGAAGCGAATGGTGTTGAGGAAGATCCGTTGCTGGCGCGGTGAGCCTGCCAGCATCTTGTCAATCTCGTCGAGCACCAGGACTTTGGTCCCGAATTCCGCCAAGGTTCGGCGCGCCAGCGAGCGAAGGGATCGCAACGGCATCAGGTTGAATTCGGCATAGTTCATCGCCAGCAACAGCTCGGTGTAAAACTCCTCCTCGGTCGGCTGCGGCGGCATTTGCACCACCACGACCGGCATCGTCGTCAGGCCCGCGCGCTTGTCGTATTGCGCCGTGTGAAGTTCACCGAACCGATTGAGAATCTCGCTTTTGCCCATCCCGGTCGAGCCGAACAGCAACAGGCAGGGCATCCGCCCGCGCTGGGGATAGGTCAGCAAATCCTCGAGCCGGCCCAGCGCCGCTTCGGCTTGCGGCAGCGAAATCCAGCGGTCCCGCCGCAGCCAGTCGATGCGGGCCTCATCCGAGAATTCGGCCTGCTCGCGGTAAGCTGGAAAGAGATGCTCGTAGAGGTCGGTCATGATCGTTCCTCAATCTGAAAGGGCACAACGGGCTCGGGCTCACCTGGCTCGGCGGCTGCGGGCAAAGTCGGGTGTGCGGGTGCGGAAATCCGCGGCGCCCCGGCTTCCAGGGCGTAGGCAATGCGCTGGGCGGATTTTCGGGCGGCCTTGGTCTTCTCCACCGCTTCGAGGACAATGCGCCGCTGCTGGTTGACCATGTCGAACAGTGACTGCTCATCGACGGCCTGGCGGCCGCGCTCGCGCAGCGCCTTCAACGCCAAGTCATGTTCGAACTTGGTAATGGACGGGCGCCGGCGATCACGCAGCGGCACGGCCAGGTGATCACCGTCGGGCAACTCAAGATAGACTGTCGAGAGATTGAGGGGGTTGTACTTGATCGCAAGCTTGCGATCGTGGTTGGCGGCAAGGTTTGCCAGCGCGCCGTGCCAGTAGAAGGCGTGGAACAGTTCGATGCCCTCACGTCGGACCTTGCGCATTTCGAAGGGCAGGAAATCCAGCAGGAACGCTTCGGCATCGGCAGGCAGACGCGGTGGTGACGGACGGGCGCCAAGCGCGTCGGTCCATGCCGTGAGTGGAGGAACGCCGAGCTCGCGATGGATGGTGCCGTGATAGACCCCGACCTGAATGGCGAACCAGCGCTCGAAGTCCCGCAGGGTCATGCACGCCTGGCCCTTTGCATCGTAGTCGCCTTTGTCCTGGATGTTGGAAAAGGTCGTTCCCGGAAGAAGGTGCACTTCGCCAATCGTCGTGCCGATCAAGCGCTCGATGTGCCCGCCGTAATGCGGGGTTCGCTTCGGACGGTATTGAAGCTGGATCCCGTGCTGCTGGCAGCCGCGTTCGAGCGCGCGCGAGTGAAACTCCCGGGCATTGTCGAGATGCAGCACGTCCGGGATACCGCAGACCGGATAATCGATCGTGACCTCGCGCTCCTGCAGCCAGCTGGTCTTCGGCAGGACCGCGTGCCGGATGGCCATGCCAACCGAGGTGGCGGATGGATGTTCGAGCGAGATGTAGAAACCGGGTATGGTCCTCGTTGCCACATCGACCTGCAGGGTCAGCATCGGGCGGCACAGCGGTTTTCGGAAATGTTCATCGACGATGATGACGTCGGCGGGCGTGTGATCCATCTGGACCACCTGCAACGGGTAGTCTGCCGAGTAAGATTGAGTGACTGGCCGGTACCGGTCTGCTGCGGCCTTGGCCCCATCGCGAGCTTTGACCAGGCGGTTTTGCTCGATTGCGGCTACACGTGCTGCGATTGTCTTGCGCGCGGGCACGCCGAGATCCCTTTCATGGCAGGCATGTCGGACGTCGCGGACAAGTTGCGCAAGGCTTGGTTTTGGGCGCTTAAGATAGAAACATTCGATTTCCGCTGTGATTACCTGATCACGTTCTGGTGCGAGGCGTCGACGCCCTATTGGAAATCCGTTGGGGCGATCAAGCAATGAACTGGTTACCGGTTCGAGGCGATATCGGGCGACCAACTCAAAGATGCGGGATCTGCTGAGTCCGAGCTCATCGCTTGCCTTCGCGATATCAAATCCGGTGACTTTCGGTAACGCAGCGAGCGTACGAATGATCGGCTCGCGGGCGCAGGCAATGCTCCAAGCGCCAGGATCAACCTTGGTAAGTGCAGTACCATCGGCGGACATGGCCTTTCCCCGACATTTTACCATGGACTCGCGTCGCCCAGTCCGGGGGTTTGGTATCAGAAACGGCTTTCGAGAGCGAGAGTCCGGAGGTATAGGGACATATGAATGACATAAATGCCCCATTTACCAGTCCGGTCGTTTAGGAAAAACGACAGCAAATTTTACCAACCGCCGGACTGGAGGCTAGAACTGCAAGCGATGGAAAGGGCAGGGGAGAACACCGCTGCGGCATTGAACCAGCACGAGGATGTTGGCGCAGCGGTGCGGGCTGGCGCGCAGGCGCTAGGCCGGGATCTTGCTACCATCGGGCGTGCGCCCGGCGTCACCGTCGATCACGCGCTGCTCGGCGCCTACGCCGCGGCCGCCGCGCCCAATTCGCTCCGCGCCTTCCGCGCCGACGTCACCGCCTTCGATGCCTGGTGCCACGCGCGCGGGAGCCGCTGCTTACCGGCAAGTCCGCAGTTGGAGGCAGGATTCCTGGCTGCGCGGGCGGGGGAAGGGGCGGCGCCCGCCTCGCTCACCCGCTATCGCGCCTCGATCGCCAAGCTGCATGCGGAGCATTACCGCGAGGCGACGCCGCTGCAGCGCGCCACCGACCGCCTCACCGCCCTGGTCGGCCAGCCGCGCTTCATCGGCGTGCTCACCGTGATCGTCGGCGTCTGGTTCGCCGGCAACCTGGCGGCGCCGAGCTTCCAC
>CAXTOI010000006.1:8753-25232 GCA_964245645.1 uncultured Novosphingobium sp.
GCGTTGCGCAGAAACAGGCGCGCCCGCTCCGCTTCAAGGGCGCGGTCCGCGATCCGCTCGCCGACGCGCCGCGTGGGGTCAATGTTCGCGCGGCGCTCGAGGCCTGCGGCGACACGCTTACCGGCTTGCGCGACCGGGCGCTGCTGTCGGTGGCCTATGACACTGGGCTGCGTACAAGCGAGCTCGTGGCGATCGTTGTCGAGGATATCGTCGAAGCGCTTGATCCCGACGCTCGGTTGTTGAAAATCGCGCGCTCGAAGGGCGACCAGGAAGGCGAGGGCGCCACCGCCTATCTCAGCCCCCGCAGTGTCAGTGCGCTAACCCGGTGGCTGGCCGAAGCCGGCATTCAGGAAGGCGCGGTGTTTCGCCGGGTAATCGTGCGCCGCTATGCGGCAAAACCCGCGATCGCCCGGCAGGGCTGGGGCGCCAAGGCCTGGAACACCCGTTGGGTTCCGGCCTGGGAGAAGGGGCGCGACGCAAGCCCGCCGCGGGTAGAATATGATATTGGCGAAAAATCGCTGCATTCGGGCTCAGTCACGCCGATCTTCCGGGAAATCCTTCGTCGCGCCTTCACGGCCGGGGCCTTTGGCGACCTCGATGCCAAGGTGTTTGCAGACCAGCTCAAGCAGATCAGCGCGCATTCGACCCGGGTCGGGATCAACCAGGACTATTTTGCTGCTGGCGAGAACCTCGCCGGCATCATGGACGCGCTGCGCTGGAAATCACCGCGCATGCCGCTCTTGTACAACCGCAATCTGGCCGCCGAGCAGGGGGCCGCCGGCCGTCTGCTCGGCAAGCTCGAATAGGGATGTTGCCAGAGGCAATGGATGCACTCTATTTTGGCGCGATGGCGACGTTAGCGGTCATCAGAATGACGTCAACTATGGCACGTCACAACGGGTATTGAGCCGATCACCCATTACGCCGACACGGGCGGAAGCTCCGACCATGTCTTCAGTCTGGCACACCTGCTCGGGTTCCGGTTCGTGCCGCGCCTGCGGGACCTGGCCGACCGCAAGCTCGGCACATTCGAGGGCCAGGGTCGCTATCCCGCACTGACGTCACTCATCAGCCGGCCGATCAACACCGCAGTCATCCGGGAAAACTGGGACGAGATCATCCGAATGGCCGCGTCGATCAATGCGCACGCCGTGCTGCCGTCGGCATGCTGAAGAAGCTAGCCGCGCATCGGCGCCAGAACCGCCTCGACTTCGCGCTGCAGGAAGTTCGCCGAATTGAACGAGCGCTATTCACGCTCGACTGGCTGGAATCGAAGGCGCTCCGGCAGAAATGTCAAACGGGACTGAACAAGGGTGAAGCCCGCCACTTCCTCGCTCAGGCGGTGTTCGTCCATAAACAGGGCCGATTGCGTGACCGCACGTTCGAGGACCAGGCGCTGAAAGCCTCGGGGCTGAATTCTGTCACTGCCGCCATCGTCTACTGGAACACGCTGTATATGGGCCGGGCCGTCGAGCACCTGCGCCGATCGGGTATAGCCGCTCCCGATGAGTTGCTCACCCACGTCTCGCCGCTTGGCTGGCGGCACATTAGCCTTACCGGCGACTACCTTTGGCAGAACACCGGCGACGGAGTTGACGACGACGGGTTCAGAGCACTCAACCTCGCCGTCGAAACCACCACGAAGGCGGCGTAAACCGACAAGGCTATGTCCCCAGCGGCCGTGTTCCTGAGATGTTCAGCTTACCGCCGTCCATGTAACAAACCTTGAAGTGCCCCCAACTCCTCTGGGTGCCACATGTCCCCTCGTCTAATTGTTGTTAGATGATCATCAGGCGGAAAGATCAGGCGACAACCCGACCATGCGGGAGCTGCTGTCCCAAAGTTCGCGCGCTTTCGCTATTTCGTAGGATTCGCTCGATGATGCGATCATCTTGCCTTCGGAAAAATATTTGCCCGTGATTTCGCCTTCGGCGCCTGAGGCCAGCGCCGCGAGTCGGCCACCGGATGTCTTCGGGCTATTCACGTTGCTCATGAACAGTCCGAAGATCGGCAGGATGTAGCGCGACACGAAGCGCAGCGGTGCCGGATAGGTCCGAGCCAGATCGGTGGCCGGCATCAAACCCGGATCGAACGAGTTCACCCGCAGCGACTGAAGACGCGGATCGGTCGACGCCTCGAAATGCCGGGCATATTCGTAAGTGCAATAGACGTTGCACAGCTTCGACGTCGTATAACGCCGCCGCCCGGCGGCTCCCCCCGGTTCGAAATCATGTGCAACGGCATCGGCGTCGATATAGCGCGGCGGCGGCATGCCTGTCTTCTGCGCCGGGTCGTGCGTGCCGCTCGACACGAAGACAATGCGGGCGCCAGTGACCAGGTCGGGCAACAGCAGACGCGTCAGCAGGAAATGTCCAAGGTGGTTAGTCGCGAACGTGGTCTCATAGCCATCAGCCGTCTTAGCGGGAGCCGCCACATTCTGACCGCCCGCGTTACATACGATCCCTGCCAGCGGTGGGTAGCCGCCGGATCGGAAGGCGCCAGCAAATGACCGGATCGACAGCGGGCTGGCCAGGTCAAGAACAAGTAAGCGCACATTGTCTCTCCCGATCTGACCTGCGGCGGCTTGCGCTTTAGTCCTGTCGCGGGAGGCGATCAGCACCATGTTCCGCTCATCCTTTGCCAAAGTGGCCGCACATTCGAAACCGAGGCCGGAATTGCCCCCGGTCACTATATAGGTACTCGTCGATTTCATAATGGCCTCGTTTCTGGCTTTCCAGGATAGATGAAGACAGGTGTTGACGTTGTCAACAGCACAGCGATCTTACGCCGCTCGGAGAGAGTGACTGAGAATGTTGGCTGAACGCTGCGACACGGATTTGAACACGCACCTTCCGGTCAGGTCGCGCAGGGTTCCTGCCAGAGCGCACCCTGCGCCTAGATGCATCGCCCACCGTGATCACTGCGGAGCCGCCATGCTCCGAGGGGCACGGTCTCGCCCTATGCTCGTCAAGCAGCTGGACTGAAATGAGCAACTATCTCTCCAAATATACGTCAAGTTCGGCGCTTAACCCGCTCGGCGAACGGCAGCGGCCATCCGTGTTCGGCGGCGTTCAGGTTGGCCCGCTGTGTTTTGCTTTCGTGGATTTCGGCGGCGCGATGCGGATAAAGACGGAGATCAGCAGCGATTACCACCTGGCCATGTGCTGCCTGGAAGGTTCGGCCGAATTGCGGATCGATGGAACGATGGTGAACCTCAAAGCGGGTGAAGGGCTGCTCGCCCAGCCCTGCATAAGCCTGGACGGATGTTTCTCGGCGGATTGCAAGCGGCTGGTGGTCAGGGTCGAGCCGGCTCATGCCTGCCCAGATGTGCTCCACCTTGCCCGGACACGTCAGCCTAGTCGATCCGCGAATGTCGCCGTGGCTGAACCAGATCAATGTCATCCTGTCCTCGCCGACGATCATGCAGGCGATGCTGAATTGCCGCGAAGTTGCAGCGCATATCCAGGCGCTGCTGCTCGCCCTGTTGCGAGAGGAGGGTTCGCCCTACGCCCCGAATGCCCTGAGGCGCAACCAGATCGTCAGCCGCGATGTGCGACGCGCGGAAGCCTTCATGCGGCTGAATGCGACGAGCGAGATCACGCTGGACGACGTGGTCCAGGTTTCCGGCGTGTCGACGCGTGCGCTTCAAAACAATTTCATGCGGTTCCGGCAAGTCAGCCCGATGCAATACCTGCGCGAACTGCGTCTGCAGCTGGTTCAGCAGCGATTGCTCGACGATGCGGACACCGCGTTCATCTCGCAGGTCGCGCTCGACTGTGGTTTCAACCATCTCGGAAGGTTTTCGGTTTTCTACAAGGTGAGATACGGAGAGACGCTTTCCCAAACCACGCGCCTGTCTCTCCGGAAATAGGCGGACACCCGCGCTGCAATCGACAAGGATCGCGATCGAGGAACCGCGTTGACATGCAACTTAAAAAGCGCCTACTCGGTTCTTAACGATAGCGATTCCCGGATAGGACCAAGCTCGATGGAGCAGAGCGAAGCGAGTGACGACCATAGCACTTATGATGTAATCATTGCCGGCGCGGGCTTGGTCGGGCTGACTCTGGCTGCGAACCTGGCTCGGTTCGGCGTCAAAACCCTGCTGCTGGAGCGAAACCGGACGCCGTCGCCGTGGCCGAAGATGGACCGGACGAATGCCCGTTCCATGGAGATGTTCCGGCGCTTGGGTCTTGCAGATGGTCTGCGTGCCCTTGGTTATCCCGCGGACAATCCGATGGATGTGTTCCTGATGACCCGGCTCGCCGAGCCGCCGCTGGCAATCCTGCCGTTTCCCTCCGTTGCAGCTTGCCGGAAAGCGATAGCACGGTGCCACAATGGCGCCTTGCCGCTCGAGCCGTATCAACTCGTGTCACAGAACAAGGTCGAGCCGTTCCTGAAGGCCGTGGCCGAAGCTTCGCCGAATGTCACCGTGCGCTACGGCTGGGATCTGGTCGGCCTCAGCCAGGAGGAAGACGGCGTCTGTGTCGATGCCACATCCACAGACGGGTCGCATAACCGTTATAACGCGCGCTACCTCGTCGGTTGCGATGGTGGCGCAAGCACCGTGAGGAAGGCGCTGGACATCAAGCTGGAAGGGCAGGGTGGCATCCGTGACGTGCGCCAGGTGATCTTCTATTCCGCGGATCTCTACGACAAGATTCCCTATGGCAAAGGTCGACATTATTCTTTTCTCGACGAAGGCCGGTCGTTGATCGTAGCCCAGGGTTGCCGCAAGGAATTTACGCTTCATACGTCCTTACCTGCCGACACCGATTTTCTTCCGGTGCTGCAGGATCTGATTGGCTTCGAATGCGATCTACGGGTGCTGCATGTCGTGCCGTGGCGGTACAATCTGCTCGTGGCGGAAAAGTATCGAGAGCAGCGCGTGTTCCTGGCTGGCGATTCGGCCCATTTGGTGATTCCCACCGGCGGCCTGGGTTTTAACTCAGGCGTCGGCGACGCGTTCGATCTTGCCTGGAAACTTGCCGGCACGGTCAAGGGCTGGGGCGGCCCGCAACTGCTCGAATCCTATGAACGCGAGCGGCGGCCCGTGGCTTTGCGCAATATCCAGGCATCCGGGGCAGCAGCCGCAGCCGTCCCCGTCTGGCAGGCCGAGATCACTTCCGAAGCGCTCGAAGATACACCGGCGGGCGCCTTGCGCAGGCATATCATCACCGAGTCGTTCAAAGTCAATCACGGCAAGATGCACCGAATGCGCGGCGCCGAGTTCGGCTACAGCTATGCCGGCTCGCCGATCGTCGCCGACGAGGCCGGGAATGCTGCGGAATGGGATATCGATACCTATACCCCGCACACCAGAACCGGGGGCCGCATACCGCACATGTGGCTCAGCGACGGGCGGCCGCTGCAGGATCTGCTAGGCGATGGCTATACGTTGCTCGACCTTTGCGGTGGTTGGGACGCCGAACCTCTGCGACAGGCCTTCCGGGACGTGGGTGCCAGGCTCGATGTGCTTCGCCTGGACGAACCGCATATTCGCGAGGTGTTCGAGCGGTCCGTTTACCTGCTGAGACCCGATCTCCACATTGCCTGGCGCGGCGATGCGGCACCCGCCGATGTGACTGCACTGGCCGCTCTGGTTACGGGTCACGCCGGCTAGCCTGGCGCGCTCTACGCTATCGACTTATTTATCATACGCCAATGTGGTCTTTCACCCAGCCCGCTTCGTTCCAGCGACCACCCCACATGCATACGCTCTTCGGCTCGGGCAGAAAGCGGCGGGCGCGGTGAGTATCTTCGTCCTCGATCTCGTCCACGCCGCAGCTATATTCGAAGACAAGCCCGTCCGGCCCGCGAAAATACAGGAATCGAGCACCCGAAGTGGGATGGCGACCGGGGCCGAACACGATTGGCACCCGCTTGTCGCTCATGAAATAATACGCCTGCAAGACATCGTCGGTCGTCGCGACCTGATGGTTGATGTGATGCAGCCCCGCGCGCGGCGCGGGTACCAATGCCATCGTGTGGTGGATCGGATTGATCCGAAGCAAGGCGACCTCGTCGATCCTATCGCTGACGCGCGCATTACAGACCTGCGTCCAGAAGGTCTCGTCGCGCTTGAGGTCGCTCGAGAACAAGCCGACGTGGCTGAAGCCGGTGATATGGATAGCCCGCGTCGCGCGAAACGGGCGGCTGACTTCCCCCGGCCGCAAAGCCAATTCGATCTTGTTGCCGGCAGGATCGCGGAAGGCAATAAAGGCGGCGACTTTCCGTTCCGCGCATTCGTCCCTGCTGCCGACGGTCACCGGATGTCCCAGGCCCTCGAGCGTCGCGGCGGCATCATCCAGTTCTTCCGCCGTATCGATCTCGAAGGCAATCACCTGGTCCTGAGGATCGCCTTCGAAATAGGTCATTGTCTGACCGCGCTCGTCCGAGCGGAATTGGGTGCTTTTGCGGGTGCTGTCCTCCACCGGTAAGCCGAGAATTTCGGTTGAATAGCTCGTCGCCGCTGCCAGGTCCGAAGTTCCCAGGCGCGAGTATGCGATAGTCTTGAGCTCGATCACGAAAGCACTCCGATGCAGGCTGGCGATGCGCGCGACAGATCGAATTCAGGTATGGTGTCGCAGCGGCTGCCGAGCGTGCAGAGCGAACCGGGCGACGGCGCGAATTGCCGCGGTCGCGCGGAGCGATAAGCGCTACCGGCCACGACGAACGCGAATAAGGCGCCCCCGCCGGGGATGCGCCAGCGCAGGAACCAATCGCCCGACGCGGCCTCACGGCCCGGTCCCTGGACTATCTCGACCTGGCGATCGCTCAGAAAATACAGATTGCGCATCAGCGCATCGAGGTCGGTGACTTCGTAGGACTGGTAAAGAACGCCGGAGCGGTCCGAAGGGAACAGCGCGATGCGATGGTGCGTCTCGTCAAGCCGCAGATATGTAATGTCGCCCACCCAATCTGCGACTTCGGCCCCGACGATATCGGTCCAGAATGCCGTGTCGCCGGCGATGTCGGTGCTGCGCAACGCCACCGCTCGCAACCCGAGGACCCCGGCATCGTGAGGCGGATAGAAGGCGCGCGCCACGCGGCCCGGCCGAGCGACGAAGTCGATCGCATTGCCGCTGGCGTCCTGCGTCAGCAGTGCCCGGCGGACCGATCGATTGCTGCACTCCTGCGGCGTCGCCTCCCGTGCCGGCACGCCTGCCGCGTGCAGGCGTTCGGCGAGCCGATCGAGTTCGGGCCATTCGATGCCGATCGCCTCGGCGCCATCAGCCAGCAACGCCAGCGTGTGATCGCGGCCGTCGGAGCGGAAGGTCTTGGCGCCAGGATCTGACCTTACGGGCTCCAACCCGAGCAGGTCCAACACGTCTCGGCCCGCCGCGTCCAGATCGGGGCACGACATCCGCACATAGCAGAGGCTGGCTGCAGGAACGACCGTCCGGTTCATCGATGATTCTGCACCTTGTTCCCATCGCCAAGCGCTACTTGGGTCGGCGGCGAATGCGATCCAAGACCAAACTGATAAGGCCGGCGTAAGCCGATGTCAAACAAAGTGCTTGGTTTCTAAATGCGCACCTTCGTTTGAAAACCCCGCTTGGATCAGGGGTGCATCGGATCAACTGCCGTCGTCAGCAGCCACTGGCTTCTTGCGTAGGAATACGATTTTACCAGCCGTTGGCGTTCTGAAACTCCCGGTCGCCACTCAGATAACCGACGAAACGGCGCTCGGAATCACGAATCTCTCGGATCTGCTGCAAGCGAGCCCATGCCTAATCGGTGAGTACCCGCACCTCACGGTAAGTCTGATCGGAATCTCCCCAAGCCTTGGCCACCGTATACGGCTCCAACTGGCGCATGGGCTCAAGGCTCCACGACTTGATCCGCTCGTCATCAGCCGGATCGTCGTAGATCATATAGGCGCCGACGCAGAGTTCCGTCTGTAGCGACATCGCCATGTCCTTCGCGGGGCAGCATGAACAGGAAGAAGGTATAGCCCAACTCGTCGTTAGGCCGCTCCTCGACCAGCATGCGTGCTGCGGCGATGACCTGGTCCAGCGGGCCTTCAACGCAGGCGGAATCGACGCGGTACCTCAGCCCGGGTGGGTGTCCCAAGTCGATAAACGCCAGTTGCTCCTCGATGTTGGTCGGCGCCGGCGGCGTCACCAACAGCGCCTAGTCGAGAAACGGGCATTCGGCAAGCGGCGCCAGCGCTGCTTCGCTCTCCTCTTAAGTGGCGTAGAACGCGGCGGCGTTCACCGCGAAAACGAGCTTGCCCTCCAGCGCGGGCACGGGCGCTTTGGCCGATGCAGCGGTCAGATAGACCTCCGTCGAGATCGTCCGTTGCCGCTGCCAGATCCATTCGAGCACCTGCGAAAAGACCTCCAGAGGGTAGAAGTGCATGGTGCCCATCAACCCTGCAGCGATCGGCCGTGTGCACAGATGGAAGCGGGTGATGACCCCAAAGAAGCCGGGTCCCGCGCCGCGCTCGGCCCAGAACAGATCGACGTTTTGCTGCTCGTCGGCCCTGACCAGCTAGCCCTCGGCGGTCATCACATCGATTGCGGCGATCTGTTCGGGGGCCTAGCCCCAGCCACGCAGGTTCCACCCCGCGCCGCCTTGAACGAGAAGCCTCCTAGCCCCACGCTCGGGCAGCCGCCGGTCTGAAAGAATCGGCCGAACTGGTTGAGGTAGGGGGTCAGTTCATGCCCGCCTTGAACCGCCAGCGATGCCGTAGCCACGCCCGTGTCAGGATCGTAGGACATCTCCTTCAAACCGCCCATGTCGATCAGCAACGCGTCGTCGCGCACGCTCCAGACGGGGAAGCTATGGCCGCCCGAACGGATGCCGACCTTCCAGCCGTTTTCACGGGCAAGACGGACGCCTTAGACGAAATCGTTCTCGATCGCGACGCGCAGGATCGCGACCGGATAGCGATCCGGGTGGCGTGAGTGGAAGATCCGATCGACTCTCGCGGCTTCGTAGCCGTCATCGCCCCGCCGCAACAACTGACCGGTAAAACGATCGGTTTGATTTTCCATCGGGTCGGCTCCTCTGTGTTGTCAGCCTCGTAGGCCGTCGATTGCGGCGACGGCGGCATTATAATGGTATAGGAGATAATGGTCGGCGATTTCGTCGGCAGTCGGGAACCAGCCGTTGCCATACGACCGGATCTCGCGCAGGACCGGTTCAATATGCTCGCGGCGAAACACCGAAACGCACAGAAAGGGATTCAGTACCAGCGGCATCACCACGCCCGGCCGCGTCTACGCTTCGCAATGGAGCCGGCGGAACCGGTCCAGCACCATTTTGGTAAACTGTTCGGGGGTCCAGTGCCACAGCATGAAGGCAATGATGTCGTTGATCTCCGCCGAGAACGGCACGGAGACCATGCGGCTTCATTCCACCAGCAGCGGGAAGGGCTGGTCGTCCGCCGCCCAGTCGAGCGCGTGATTAAACCCGCGTTGCCCCAGCAGAGCCAAGGTATTGGGCATTTCGTCAAGGCCCGCCCGGTTCAGTTGCGGGTCGACTTGCCGGTCGCGCTCGCAATCTCCGCAATAATCAGGTCGAGCTGCCGGCCTTCCTCCTCCGGCTCCGTCCCTGTCCGATATTGCGAATTGGTAATGCCGTAGGCGATCCAGGTCCAATCGCGCGCGACGCCCGCTTCTATCATCTCTGGATAATGCCGGCACACGCTGCTGTTAATCGCGGCGCTTACTGGCAGCCGAGTGGTCGAGTGAGGCCATCAGCCGCCACATCCCGACCCGTTTGCCATAGTCCCGCCAGCTCTGGTGGCCGGATCGATTAGCAATGCGAACGGCGGGAGACAGCCCGTGCCGGTCATGCCCGTCTCGAAATGCTCGATATTAACCTCGACGTAGAAGGCCATCTTGCGACCCTGCTGCCAGACCAGCGTTGGGCGACCCTGAATTGGCCAATAATGATCGGGCGGATTGTTCAAGGTCTCCTCGGGGTCACGCCACAAGTTCGAACGCGATGGGCGTGGGTCCTGGAAGCCGCCTGACGGTGCCTGCGTCGGCATCAAATATGCGTTGCTTGAACCCGCTGAGCCGTTCGCTGCGGACGATCACGGCCGCGCTGCGGGTTTGGGCGATCTCGGCGTGGGGGAAGTTCGGCGGCACCACTTCGACATGTCTCGGTGCTACAACGTATTCCCCGGCGGGCTCGATGATTGCGCGGTCGCCATCCCCGGACTTGACCGCGAAATTATAAACCCGTTCCATGCCTTCGATCACCCCATAGGCGGTCCAAGTATGGTCGTGTATCGGCGTCGCGTCGTTCGGATCCTTGATCAGGCCGTTGACGACGAAGCCATAACTCGGGTCCTGGTAGAACAGCAGGTTGGTCTTGACCTCGGAAGTCGGCCACCGCTCGGCACTGGCGATCAGATCGGGAGCGGCGAGCATGGTCCCAAGCAGCGGCTTCACCCGCTGCCGGCGCGTCGCATCGTCCAGGGGTTCGGCGAAAAGCACCCTCATGGCGGCGGCGAAATCATTCATCGCTTTCATGATTGTCTCCTTCAAGTCGGCTCTTGCCGACGCTCCGAGGCGGCAGGTCCGGCGCGCTCCTTTGAATATCCCGACATGCGGTCAAGGCTCCAGCCTGAAAGCGCACTTTTCCAAATACCCAGAAGCTAAACGCATTGTCCGGATAACGACAAGATGCTAGCGCGGGTCGCTCGCCTTAAAAAGCGCGAGCGCCCGGGCGCGTGCCAGTTCGGCGTCGGCCGAATCGGCGTCGGGCCGCCCTTATTGTTGAAGCCATAGCCCGAACTGTCGTAGGTGTGCACCGCCAGTTCGGGATGAGCGTTGCCGCTTGCCGCCTCCGTCTCGTCAGCGCGTATGTGCGGGTCCTTGACAGGATTGAACGAGAAATTGGTGATGCCAATCGCAATCAGCCTATCGGCGGTATCGAGGACCGCGGAGATCAGGAACAAGCCTGCTTATAGACCCTGGACGAGTGTCTCCGCTGGATGATCGGGGGATTGGATCCGATTGCTGGCAAGTGCGTCGGCCACGAGCTCGGGAGGCCGGAGGCGGCATCGGCGAATGCGTCCACCGAAGCGTCCGAGCCGAGATCGCATTCTACGCTCAGAGCCTTGCGCCCGAGCTCCGCCACCACCGCCGATGCAGCCGCGCCTGCGACTTCGCCGATCAGTATGTCCACGCCCGTGCAGTAAGCGCGAGCGCGATGGCGCGAACGATCCGGCCCCGATGATGGAAGCCGTCTTCCTTGGAAATTCATTGAGCAAGACTCTCTCAATCAGCGCAATCCGGCGCGCATAATCGATGGTCAAAGCGCGACCGCTCTGACATCGCATCGGTCTGTGCACGGCAGGCGGCCCACGCTATCCCCAACGCGCAGCGGGTGGGGTGGGTCATCCCGAGCCGCAGGTTTGCCGGGCTCATCCGCGGCGGGAAGGCAGCTTGCTCATCCGCCGCCGCCGGCCACCGAACGGGCATCGCCAAAGCTGCTGCTTTGCGATACGAAATTATCGACCAAAGCCTCGAACTCGCGGGCATGTTCCAGCTGTGCCCAATGACCGCATCGGTTCAGCAGGACCATGCGCGCGTTCGGCAGCGTTCCGACCCCTCGCAGGCTATTTTCCCAATGCATCGTCCGATCGTCGCGCCCGTGAATGAAGAGGGCGGGTATCTGCGATTCCATAAGTTTGGGGATGAGCTGCGGATGGGGTATGGGACGCCAGGTAGCGAAGCCTTCCAACCAGTTGCGAAGATGCGCCGCATTGGCGAGCGCCGCTTCCGAGCGTTGACGCATCAAATCGTCGGTCGCATAGGAGCTATCGTATACCATGACCTGAACGAGGCGCTTGAAATTCTCTGGCGACGGCTCGCGATAGGTTTCCACAAGGACGCGCAAGCCTTCGGATAATCCGCCCGGCGTCAGCAGCGACGGCGCGATGATACCTGCCCCCATCGTAATGATATGTGACATCCTTTCGGGGTAGCGCACCGCAAATTCGATGGAAATAGCGCCGCCCATCGAGTTGCCGACGAACGCCGCCTTTTCGATCGCCAGCCTGTCCATCATTTCCAGGACAGCTTCCGCCAGTGCGTCCGCCCGCGGACCGCCGGGAGAAAGCTCATCGGATTTCCCCCACCCCGGACAGTCGACCATGATCACTCGGTATTTGTCCGCGAGCGCCAGGTTTTGATGAAAATTGCTCCAGCCAGTAGCGCCGGGGCCGGTGCCGTGCAGAAAGATCAGCGGGTGTCCGGATCCGGCTTCATTGTAGTGAATGCGCCAGTTTTTTGTCTCCGCGAATTTGCTGGTGGAGGCTTCAGTGTATTGTGACATTCCTATCCCATTCTCTTTGACAGGAAAAGCGGCCGCGACCGCTTCCCCATTGCTGCGCCCCGCAGCGATCTGCGCCTTGACACGTTGTGCTGGCGCCTAGACATACCGAGCACACGGTCGCTATATTTCAGTTGGTCGGCGTGGTAAAGAGTGCGGCAAGGGCTAAAGTTTGATCGAACTGGCGGGAATCTTCGCCAATATCGTTCATCGCCGATCGCGAGTCCGGATCGCCTTCGTCAAACATTTTTAGGCGCAGTATAATCGCGCAAGCAGCAGTGTTATCCGATCCTCTGCGGGGAAGGGTCGGGGGCGTGATAGGCCTAAACGCGCGGCATGTTTTACCTTAGCAACGCGAACGCAACTATATAGCCGCCTGTCCGGGATTGCAGCACCGCCATTCCGCAACGGCGATGACCACAAACTGGCGGTTGTTGACAGGCGAGACAAAGGTCGCCAGGGTAGGGTGCCTTCCGCCGGCAGCCGCTCTCCGTAAAATCCGGCGATCGCCGGTGCATTAGCACCCAGATGTATCGGGCGCGCCAAAGGGGGCCTGAACTCCAAGCTTCATGTCGTTTGCGACGGGCTAGGCCGACCGATCATGATGTTGCTGACAGAAGGCCAGATGAGCGACCATAAGGGCGCGTTTCTGCTCTTTTCCGCGCTTCCGCAGGCCAAGGAACTGCTTGCCGACAAAGACTATGACAGCGACTGGTTCCGTGCAGCCCTGGCCGAGCACGGCATCCCACCGCGTAAAAACCGCAAGGTCCAATACCACTACGACAAGGACCTCTACCGCCAGCGCCACAAAATCGAGAATGTCATCGGCAGGATCAAAGACTGGCGCCGCGTTGCTACCCGCTACGACCGATGCGCGCACATCTTCATGTCTGCCATCTCAATCGCCGCAACCTGCTGCTATTGGTTGTGATCAATGAGTCCTGATCCTAGCATTTGAGCGTCTATTCGAGGTTCAGGTCGACGTTCTGGTTCGGGCATTACGGCTATTTGATTAGCTTTCATCACGGCGCGGCTCTGGCCGGCATTCCGGTGTCGGCTTCATTACATTTGGGGAAGTCGATATTGCAGTGGCTACCAAATATCTGGCTGAGCGGTACCAGACCATCATTTTGCACGATTGGAATGGGGGGTTCTGTTCTCGTTGCCCATCTTGACCACGCCGATGATGATGCCCAATAACGTTGGGGTTCGATCAGTCCAAACGTTTGATTTGTTACGGGCATCCGCGAAATTGTCATATTGGCGCTGGTGGAGCGCTGAACAGCGCGCAACCGGTCATCGTGGGGTGGTGGCAGGGTTGCGAATATGCCATGGCTGGCGGATGCCGCACACGCCACCCTTGCCCGGTTCTGTGGAGTCGCCACCGCCAGACGGTGGCAGCCCGCGCCGCCAGGCGATTCTCGAGATTGCCGCGCAACTGTTTGCGACCCGAGGGTACCGCAGCACCTCAATGCGCGACATTGGCAAGCGGGCCGGGGTTATGGGTGGATCATTGTATCACCACATCAAGTCCAAGGATGCTCTGTTCGTAACACTGCACAATGCTGCGCTTGATGCCGCTACGCATGAGATCGCAGCCGCGATCTCGCCGCTGCACGATCCTTGGGACCGGTTGGAGGCGGCCTGCATTGCGCTGGCGAAGATCCAGCTTCATCCCGATTCGCTAACACTGCCGATGATGAACGACTTTCGCGAGGTTCCACTGGCGGTGCGTGCACAACTGATAGCCCGCCGCGATTCGTTCGAATGCCTGTTCCGTGATCTTGTCGCCGAGTTGCCGCTGCCAAGGGAGATCGACCGCTCCGTCTATCGCAACGCGCTGCTATCGCAGCTGAACACGGCGTCAAACTGGTATCGGCCGGGACGTCTTGGTCCCGCCGATCTAGGTTTGCAGATCGCGCGAATTTTCCGGCACGATTCCCCGGATGACTGAACGGCTAACCTGTTCAAAAGGGAGAGCGCGTTTTCACCCTTACCTGTAACAAGTGTTTGGTGTAATCGACAGCGCGACATTGAGAGGACAAGCCATGCCCGCCTACCAGCCCCCCATCGACGACTACCGTTTCCTGCTCGACGAGGTACTTGGCTTTGATCAGGCTATGGCCGAACTGAACCTCGACGTGGACGCCGGTCTGGCCACCTCGGTTCTTGAGCAAGCCGGCCGCTTCGCCGCCGAGCGCCTCGCCCCGTTGAACCGTGAGGGGGACGAGCACGGCAGCCGCCTAGCCGACGGCCTCGTCACCACGCCGCCCGGCTTCGCCGAGGCCTACCGTGAGTTTGCCGATGCAGGCTGGACTTCGCTCTCGGCCGATCCGGCAGACGGCGGCCAGGGGCTCCCTTTTTTGCTGCAACTCTGGCTCGACGAGATGCTCTCGGCGGCCAACGTCTCGTTCGGCCTGTTTCCTGGCCTCACCCGCGGCGCCGCCGAAGCGATCGCCGCCCATGCCGAACCGGGCCTGCGCTCTACTTATCTGCCGCGCCTCGTCAGCGGGGAATGGACCGGCGCGATGGCCCTGACCGAAAGCGGTGCCGGCACCGATCTGGCCTTGCTGAAAGCTCGTGCTGCCCCCGCCGAAGATGGGGCTTATGCCGTCACCGGCACCAAGATCTTCATCTCCTCCGGCGATCATGATTTCGGCGGGAACATCGTCCATCTGGTGCTGGCGCGCCTCCCCGACGCGCCGCCCGGGGTGAAGGGCATCAGCCTGCTCCTCGTCCCTAAGTTCCTGCCAGATTCTGCCGGCGGCTTCACTGTGCGCAACGCGGTGTCCGTCGGCGCGCTCGAAAAGAAGATGGCATTCACGCCCAGCCGACCTGCGTGATGAACTATGACGTCGCGACCGGCTGGCTGGTTGGCGAGCCGCACCGCGGCCTTGCAGCGATGTTCACCATGATGAACGCCGAGCGGTTGATGGTCGGCATCCAGGGGCTGGGGATCGCAGGGGCCGCCTACCAGCAGGCCGCCGCTTATGCCAAGGACCGCCTACAGGGCCGAAGCGCCGATGGTACACGCAATCCTGCGCCGATCATCGACCACGCCGATGTGCGCCGCATGCTACTGGGCGTGCGCGCGTTTGTAGAAGGCGGGCGGGCGCTGGCCGGATGGGTGGCGCTGCAGCTCGACCGCGCCCGCCACCATCCCGATGCCGCCGAGCGCATATGCGCGGATGGGTTCGTCGCGCTGCTCACCCCGGTGATCAAGGCCAGCTTCACCGACATGGGTTTCGAAGGCGCGGTGCAGGCGCAGCAGGTGTTCGGCGGCCACGGCTACATTCGCGAATGGGGCATGGAGCAATACGTCCGTGACGCGCGCATCGCCCAGATCTACGAAGGCACTAACGGCGTACAGGCGATGGATCTGGTCGGGCGCAAGCTGGGCCTCGACGGAGGCGCGATGGTCGAAAGCCTGTTCGCCACGATCGCCGCCGATCTCGCCGCGGCATCCTCGGGCCCCGCCGCGGAGACCGCGGCGAGCACAGAGGCCGCGCTCTCGCTCCTGCGCGGCAGCACTACCGCGTTACGCGGGGCCGATGCCGATCATGTGGGCGCAGCCGCGGTGGATTATCTGCGGCTGTTCGCACTGACCGCGCTGGGCTGGATGTGGACGCGCATGGCCGCCGTGCCGGGCGAGACCCCGCTGCATCAAGGCAAGCGCGCGCTCGCCGCCTTCTTCGCCGCTCGGATTTTACCTCAGGCACAGGCACTTGCGGCTGTTGCTGCAGTTGGCCCGGATACCCTCATCGCCTTGGCCAACGACGCCTTCTGAGCTACCGCCATTAGCTATGGGCGTGGAAACCCACCCCGGTGGCCGCGCCGTTCGCGGTCCGCGACGTTTTCGACCGTTCCAAGCGATAATGGGGCTCTGTGGGAGTTTCTTCAGCCGTGTACGCTAAGGAAACACGAAGTTCTTGGGATTGAAGCGATTAGCGCGGATTGGGCGGTAGCGTTCGAGGGGGCGGTCAATCTCGTTCCATAGGTAGTCGCCGGTGAGCGCGATATGGCTCCAGGGCAGCGGTGCGACCTGGGCGAGGAGCGCATCGGGGATGGTGGTTCCCTGGTCATGCACGAAGCGGACGGCGCGGCTGAGATAGACGGTATTCCACAGGTGTGTTTCGGCGTGCAACTGGGGTCCACCTGACTCGGTGATCGGCTTCCAATAGG
>CAXTOI010000007.1:0-7646 GCA_964245645.1 uncultured Novosphingobium sp.
GATCGAGGGTTTCGGCGTCCACACCTTCCGGCTGATCGACGCCGAGGGCAGGGGCACCTATGTCAAGTTCATCTGGAAGCCCAAGCTCGGGCTGCAATCGGTGCTGTGGAACGAGGCGGTCAAGATCAATGGCGCCGATCCCGATTTCCACCGGCGCGATTTGTGGGATGCGATCAACGCCGGCGATTTTCCCGAGTGGCAGCTGGGCGTGCAACTATTCGACGACGAATTTGCCGACAAGTTCGACTTCGACGTCCTCGATGCGACCAAGATCATCCCCGAAGAGCTGGTGCCGCTGCGGATCGTCGGGCGGCTGGTGCTCGACCAGGTGGTCGACAATTTCTTTGCGGAAACCGAGCAGGTCGCGTTCTGCACTCAGAATGTGCCGCCAGGGATCGATTTTTCCAACGATCCGCTGCTGCAGGGGCGCAACTTCTCGTATCTCGACACCCAGATCAAGCGGCTGGGCAGCCCCAACTTCACCCATATCCCGATCAATGCACCCAAATGCCCGATGGCCCATTTCCAGCAGGACGGGCACATGGCGATGCGCAACCCCAAGGGCCGCGCCAATTACGAACCCAATAGCTGGGGTCCGACGATCGGCGGCCCGCGCGAGGACCCGGTGCGCGGCTTCACCAGCTTTGCCGAGGTGGCCGACGGGCCCAAGCAGCGCGTGCGTTCGGAAAGCTTTGCCGACCATTACAGCCAGGCGCGGCAGTTCTTCGTGAGCCAGACGCCGATCGAGCAGAAACATATCGGCGATGCGCTGGTGTTCGAGCTGTCCAAGGTGGGGCGGCCCGATATCCGCTCGCGGACGGTGTCGCATCTGATCAACATCGATGCGACGCTGGCGGCAACGGTTGCCCATGGCCTGGGCCTGGCATTGCCCGATGCCGCGCCGGCCGCACGCACACCGATTACCGACCTGCCGCCCTCGGACAAGCTCAGCATCGTCAAGAACGGGCCGGACAGTTTCAAGGGCCGCAAGCTGGGCATCCTGCTGACCGATGGCGCCGATGCCACGATCTTCAAGGCGCTGATTGCGGCGATCGAAGCTGAAGAAGCCGTGTACGAGGTGATTGCGCCCAGGATCGTCGGCGTGACGCTGAGTGACGGCACCACCGTGGCGGCCAAGCAGAAGATCGATGGTGGTCCATCGGTGCTATACGACGCCGTCGCCGTTCTGACTTCGGCCGATGGCGCGGCGTTGCTGTCGGTCGACGGCGCGGCAAAGGATTTCGTCAACGATGCCTTCGGCCATTGCAAATATATCGGCATCGGCGCGGAGGCCAAGCCGCTGTTCGCCAAGGCCGGACTGGTCGACGATCTCGATGAGGCGTGCCTGCCGCTGGCCGATGCCGAGGATGCCGCGGCCTTTGTCGCGGCGATCCGGGCGCTGCGCTACTGGCCGCGCGAAATGAAGGTCGATCTGGATGCCCAGCCGAACGCGTGATGGCAAGGCGGGTCCGGGCAAAACGAAACGGTTGCGACGGAGTTGTGGTCGCGAGGCTGGACTGGCGGCCTGTTCATAAAGCCAGCTTGGAGAGAGTACGATGAAAACGACTATATCAGTGATCGCGTTGGCCCTGGCCATCGCCGGCAGCGGTGCCGCCGTGGCGCAGCCTGCTCCGGGGAATCCTTCGCATCCGGAGGCAAACGTGCCGATGCAGGGCGGAGTGCAGAACGGCGGCATGCAGAACGGGGGCATGCCGAACGGTGGCACGCCAAACGGGGGCATGCCCAATGGCGGTGTCCAGAATGGCGAAGGTGACCATGGCGATCATGGCGGCATGGGCCATGGTGATATGAGCAATGGCGGCATGAGCAACGGTGGCATGGCCAACGGTGGCATGGATCATGGCAGCATGGGTGGCCATCATCATCGGCATCACCACCATCGGCACCACCATCACCATCACCATCATCCAATGTAAGCCGCAGGCGCGGGATTTGATCAGCGCGACGCAGCGTCCCTCTGTTCTGCTCGCCGTCGATCTTCGTCTTGCCGGCCAAGGCTGGGATCCAGTCCACCGGGTCGCAAAACGGCCAGGCGGGACTGATCCCGGTCTTCGCCGGCATGCGTTGGGGATGCACGAAATGGGTTTTTCGACAGCGCGGAGTTCTGACCAGTCGCGGTATCGAGAGGCGCGATTTGCTCGATCAAAGGGCATCGACGCTTGAGCGGGATCGCCTGGACGGCTTCGCAACTCGCCGCGATGATGGCGACCCAAGACGTCATTCATATCGCCGATGACGATCAGCAAGCCGAAGCGCTGGCAGCAGCGTTGCGCGCATTACGTCCACGTCATCCGGTGTTTTTCGTCCCCGCGAGCGATGCGCTGCCGGGCGATGGGGCGTCGGCTTCGCCGGCAAATACCGGAATGCGGCTGGCGGCATTGCGCGGGGCGCACGGAGCCCGGCACGTGCCGGGACGTGAGCGGCTGGCTTGTGTGCTGAGCGGTGAAGCGGCGGCTTGGCGTTATCCATCGCCTGCGGCATTCGACGAGCCGGTCCTGCGTCTGGAAACGGGTGCGGAGATCGCGCTGGTAGACTTGGCCGCACGGCTGGAAGCGATCGGCTATGCGGTCGACGAGCGGGTCAGCCAGCCTGGCGAAATGGCGATGCACGGCGGGGTGTTCGACATATTTGCCGCAGCCGCCCTCCTGCCCGGGCGGATCGACATCGCCGATGGCCGGATCGCCGCCATTCGCAGCTATGATCCGGCGACCCAGCTGAGTGTCGGCGCGCTCGACGGCATCGACATCGAACGTGCCAGCGAATTGCCGATCGATCCAGCCACCACCATCCTGAATCATTTCGATCCGGCGGTGATCGTTTTCTCCGACAAGGCCGAGGCGCGGCGCCGTCGTTATCTCGAGCTGGCACGCGATGTGGCGCGCGCCAATGGCGCCGATGGCGATGCCGTCGATGACGAGTTATGGGATGCCGGCCTGGCACCGTGGCGCGTGGCGACACTTCCCGCCCCGCCCCTGACGGTGCCGCGCTTTGCCGAGGCGCGTTCGCCGCTGGCGGCGCTGGCGCGCTTCGCCCGGCCTTTGCTCGATGATGGACGCGCGCTGGTGCTGGCGGGAAGCGAGCGCGATCTGCGTTTCCTGCGGCCGCGGGTAGCCAAGCGGCTGGCCCGTGAATTCAGCGCGTTGAGCGATGGCGATGAGTTGGCCAGACTTCAACCCGGGGACGCCCGCACGATCGAGATGACCGTGGATGAGGGCTTTGTCGATGCGGCCCTGGTGCTGATTACCGCAGCGGATTTGCTGGGCAGCCGGGCGCTGACCGGGCTGCATGCGGCCACGGCGGCTAATCCGTGGGCAGTCGGCGAGATTCATCTGGGCGACGTCATCGTCCATGAGGACCACGGCGTCGGCGTAGCTGTGGGCCTGGAGCCTTCGCCACTCGCGCAGGAGGGCGAGATGATCGCGCTGGAATATGCCGGCGGGGCGCGACGGCTGATCGATCCGGTGGCTGCGGCGCGGATCTGGCGCTATGGCGCCGATGCCGATGCGGTGCCGCTCGACAAGCTCGATGGCTCGACGTGGCAGAAGCGGCGCACTGCGGTCGATGTGGCGATCGCCGATAGCGCACGCGGGCTGACGGCGCTGGCCGAGGCGCGGCGGCAGTTGGTCGCGCCGGTCATCGATCCCGATCCTGCCGCCTATGAACGCTTTACGCGCGGGTTTCCGTTTGACGAGACCGTCGATCAGGCGCGGGCGATCGGCGCGGTGCGTGACAATCTGGCGCGCGGCACGCCGATGGACCGGCTGGTCGTCGGCGATGTCGGCTACGGCAAGACCGAGGTGGCGTTGCGCGCGGCCGCGCTGGCGGCGCTGGCTGGGTATCAGGTCGTGGTTGCGGCGCCGACCACGGTGCTGGTCCGCCAGCATCTGGAGAGCTTCCGCAGCCGCTTTGCTGCCTCGGGGCTGATGGTTGCGGGGTTGTCGCGATTGTCGAGCGCGGCGGAGAAGAAGGCGGTGAAGGCCGGACTGGCCGATGGATCGATTGCGGTCGTGATCGGCACCGGCGCGGTGATGGCCAAGGATGTCCGCTATGCCCGGCTCGGGCTGGTGGTGATCGACGAGGAACAGCGCTTCGGCGCCGCCGACAAGGCGCGGCTGCGCGGATCGGGCGAGGTCCATCTGTTGAGCATGAGCGCGACGCCGATCCCGCGCACGCTGCAGATGGCGCTGGTCGGGTTGCAGCAGATTTCGGTGATCGCGACGCCGCCCGCACGGCGGCAGCCGATCCGCACCACGCTGGATGCGCCCGATGACAGCCGCATGCGCAGCGCGTTGCGGCGCGAAAAGGGGCGCGGCGGGCAAAGCTTCGTCGTCGTGCCGCGGATAGAGGACATGGCCAGGCTGGGCGATACGCTGCGGCGGATCGTGCCCGATCTGAGCATCGTCGAGGCGCATGGCAAGATGCCGCCTGCCGACATCGACAGCACGATGGTCGGCTTCGCGCGAGGACAAGGCGATGTCCTGCTGGCGACCAATATCATCGAGGCCGGACTGGACGTGCCGCGCGCCAATACCATGATCGTGTGGCGCGCCGACCGTTTCGGGCTCGCGCAATTGCACCAGTTGCGCGGCCGCGTCGGACGCGGCAACCGGCGCGGCGAGGTGGTGCTGCTGACCGATGCCGGTGACGCAAGCGCGCGCACGATGAAGCGGTTGCGTGCGCTGACGGCGTTCGACCAGCTTGGCGCGGGGTTCGATATCAGCGCGCAGGACCTCGACATGCGCGGTGCGGGCGACCTGCTCGGGGAAACGCAGGCAGGGCATATGAAATTGATCGGGGTCGATCTCTATCAGCATCTGCTCGGGCTGGCCTTGCGCAACGCGCGGGGCGAGGATGTCGATCGATGGGTTCCGGAGATCAATCTGGGCGAAACCGGCGGGCTGCCGGAAAGCTGGATTCCCGAGGCGGATTTGCGGTTGTCGCTATATGTCCGGCTCGCGCGGATCGCGGATGAAGCGGGGCTCGATGCCTTCGAGGATGAGCTGATCGATCGCTTCGGGCCGATTCCCGATCCCGCCGTGCTATTGCTGACGCAGGCGCGTGTGGGGCTGGCGAGCCGTGCGGCGGGAATCGCGCGGATCGATGCCGGGCCGGCGGCGATCGCACTGACGCCGCATCCCGAATTTGCCGGCGATGCGGCTGCGCAGGGGCTGGTCCGCAAGAAAGATCGGTTGCTGCTGATGGAAACCACGAGTGATGCCGAGCGGGCGGCGCGCGTGCAACAGCTGCTCGATGCGCTGGTGCCGGCAGCGGCTGGATAAATCCGGGCAGAGTTGTCTGGAATTCATGGGTTGCATTTTTGGGAACTGAGTAGGTCGATTACAGTTTGAGACGAGATGAGTGGAACAGGGTTGCCAGCATGATGAATTTTCGGGCGAGCGTATTTTGTCTGCTTTTGGCTGTTTCGACTGCGGCGCTGGCGCAGTCATCCAACTCGATCGATGCTGCACCGCCCCCTCCCCCGCCGCCTGTCGCGATGCAACCGGCCCAGCCCGCTGCCGACATGCAGGCGGTGCTCGATGCCCAGATGGCGCTGGGCGCGAAACCGATCGAGACGCTGACGCCGGTCAGGGCCAGAATTCAGCCGAGCACGGCCGATGGTGCACACGCGGTCATGCGCCAGCAGGGCATGTCGGTTGCTCCGGACCCGGCGGTGGTGACGCAGGAACTGCCTTATGGTTCCGACCCGATGCAATATGCCCGCATCTACAAGCCGGCCGCTGCGGCGCCGGGCGGAGCGCCGATGCCGGTGATCGTCTATTATCATGGCGGCGGGTGGGTTATCGCCGACATCAATACATATGATGCCACTCCGCGATTATTGTCGAAACAGCTCAATGCCGTGGTCGTGTCGGTCGAATATCGCCATGCGCCCGAAGCCAAGTTTCCAGCGCAACACGAGGATGCCGCTGCCGCTTACCGCTGGGTGTTGCAGAATGCGGCGGCGTGGGGCGGCAATCCGGCGAAGGTGGTTCTGGCTGGGGAAAGCGCCGGTGGCAATCTTGCGGTCGCGACCGCCATCTATGCGCGCGACAACCAGCTCGCCTTGCCGCTCCACATCCTGGCGGTGTATCCGATAGCCAACAGCGACATGACCCTGCCGTCGCGGATGGATGCTGCCAATGCCAAGCCGCTGAACACGGCGATGCTGAAATGGTTCGGCTATTATTATTCCACGACCATGGCCGATCAGATGGACCCGCGCATCGATCTGGTGAAGGCGGACCTGCACGGGCTGCCGCCAACGACGATCATCAACGCGCAGATCGATCCTTTGCGATCCGATGGCGAAACGCTGGCCGACGCAATGCGGGCCGCCGGCGACAAGGTTGACCAGAAGACTTTCCCGGGCGTGACACATGAATTCTTTGGTCTGGGCAAGGTCGTCCGCGGTGCCTACAATGCCGAAAATTATGGTATAGCCAAGCTGAAGACTGCGTTTGCACAATAGTTCATTGAAGGAGAGACGACGATGATGAAGCTTCTACTGGTTTCGCCGCTGCTGCTTGCAGTTACCACCCCCGCCTTCGCGCAAGCGATGCGCCCAGCCGAATATGTGGCGACCGCAGGCGCCAGCGATCTTTTCGAACGGCAGTCGAGCCGGATCGTCCTGCAGACGACCCAGGACCCAAAGATTAAATCTTTCGCCACGATGATGATTTCCGACCACACCAAGAGCACCGCCAAGGTCAAGGCGGCGGCGATGCATTCCGGGGTGATGGCCTCACCACCGAAACTGATGCCCCCGCAGGTCGAAATGATCACCGAGCTGCGTGCGGCGAATGGCCCGGCGCGCGACGCCACTTATGTTGCGCAGCAAAAGGCCGCGCATGACCAGGCGCTCGCTGTCCAGAAAGCCTATGCCATGGACGGGACATCGCCCAGCCTGAAGGCCGCCGCCGCCAGCATCGTGCCAGTGGTGGAACAGCACATCGAGATGCTGAAAACGATGTGAGATAGTGCGGAAGCTCCCTGTCGGCGGTTTGGCCGGCAGGGAAGCAGGACTGCGGATGGAACCGTTTGTCACGCGGGGCTTTCTGATGTCATCGGTCGCGCGAACTGCGGCCGCCAGGAGATTTCGCCCATGGCCGACACGCAGGATTTCCCCGAACCTGAAATAGAAAATCCGCATGCGGTGCCGCCGGTGATCGAGCCGACGGACGATCCCGTGCCCGATCTGAATGATGATCCGCCGCCGGAAACAGTCGGTTCCTCCGACCGGGAAGAGGCGGATCAGGCGCAGAGCGTCGCCGATGAAGAACTGGACGGCGAGGAGTTCGGCTTGTCCGACAGCACCAAGGTCGGGTCAGGCGAAGTCGATGACGACGTGCCCGATCTGGTCGATCACATGCGCGAGATGGTCACCTCCGGGCGCATCGACATGAGTGCATACCGCGGCGAGCGTAACGATGACGACGAGGATGGCACGCTGGGGGCAGCAGCGGAAGAGTAAATAGCTCCAGCTCGTCGTCGCGGGCTTTGCCTATGATGTTATGCTGAGGCTTTGGCTTTGGTTCTTTTCAAAGCGGTAGAAGGAAGGAAAGGTGGGGGGGGGGGGGGCGGGCCGGGGCCGCGGATTTTTGTTGTAAATATATGAGGTGGGGGGG
>CAXTOI010000007.1:7656-18880 GCA_964245645.1 uncultured Novosphingobium sp.
TTGGTGTGGTTTTGGCTTTGGTTTTTTAAAATGCGGTACAAGTAAGGAAGGGTGCCCGGCCATTTGCGCCGGCGCTCCCGATATTTTTCGAAGATCATATCGGTGTGGCGCTGTGCCGCGTAGCGGCCTTAAAGCCTGCAGCCCCAAGAGATGGTTCAACGTTTTTACACGACAAAAAGGGTGGGGGTTTGGGGCCTATGGCCCCAAGTCTTCATCTACTTCCAGTTTGACAAGCCGTTCAGGGACACGGATCAGGATAGAGCCGATAAATTTCTGCGATCGCCGTGAATGCCTCGTCGGGTAATTTGGCGAGACTACCATCGATATCCTCGGTCAACTGCGTGATGCTGGTCGCGCCGATGATCGACGAGGTGACGAACGGCCGACCGTAGACAAAGGCCAGCGCCATTGCGGCCGGGGTCAGGCCGAGTTCGCGCGCAAGCGCGATATAGCGCGTGACGGCATCGGGTTGCTGGGGGGAGAGATAGCGCGGAAAATTGCTCGCCACTGCGAGGCGTGAGCCTGGCGGCACCGCGCCGCCAAGGTATTTGCCCGAAAGGAAGCCGGCAGCCAGGGGCGAGTAGGCCAGAAGCCCGACATGCTCGCGCAACGCGAATTCCGAGAGCCCGATCTCGAAGCCGCGATTGAGCAAGTTGTATGCGTTCTGGATCGACGCGACCCGGGGCAGACCGGCGTCGCGGGCATGGCGCAGGAATTCGGCCACGCCCCACGACGTTTCGTTCGACACGCCGAAAGCGCGGATCTTGCCCGCGGTGACGAGCTCGGCCAGCACGGCGAGGGTTTCGCCGATGGCGACCGTGCCGGACGGATCGCCAAGATTGGACAGTCCGCGCGCACCGAACATCGGCACCCGGCGGTCGGGCCAGTGCAGTTGATACAGGTCGATGTAGTCGGTTTTCAGGCGGCGCAGGCTGTCGTCGATGGCGGCCTCGATATTGCGCCGGTCGAGGTGGTTGTCGCCTCCGCGGATCGATGCGAGTGCGGTAGGCCCGGCGACCTTGGTGGCCAGCACGATCCGGTCGCGCTGGCCCGAGGATGCGATCCAGTTGCCGATATAGGCCTCGGTGCTGCCCCGGTTTTCCGGGGTGCCTGGTGTGGTCGGATACATCTCGGCAGTGTCGATGAAATTGATGCCGCGATCGAGCGCGTAATCGATCTGGGCATGCGCCTCGGCCTCGCTGTTCTGCGAGCCCCAGGTCATCGTGCCAAGGCAGATCGCGCTGACCCGGATATCGGTCTGGCCCAGGGTTCGATAGGTAATTTCAGTCACGCCTGCTCCTGCAATTCGTTCGGTATGGCTATCCCGCGTTGATGCTGTCGCCTGGAAGGTCTGGCTACGTCAATCCCTGTGGCTGGTTCCAGGTTGTGTTTCCAAAAAAGTGCATCACACCAAATCGGCGCATTGCGCTTCGCTTCGTCCCTTCCGATCCTGCAACTGCGCACTTCGAGATGGGATCAAGTCCAACAGCAACGGCTCGCACCCCCTGGTGCTCGGCACATTGCCGTTCGCCGGCATCAGTATTCGTTACAAGAAATAGGCGACAACAATTTGTCTGCGGGAATCGGAAGTGGCAGGGGCGCTGGACCGGTTCGATGCAGCCGCTCATGCCATGGTTGCGGCCGCGACGGCGCTTATGCTTTAGTCTGCTTGAACAACCAGTCCCGCGCCGCCTTGATATAGAAGAACTTTCGCGCCGACCCCATGTGATCGACATCCTCGAACGTCAGGAAGGTGATGTTGCCGCCCTGGCCGAGATAGCCGTCGACCTGGGCGGTCAGCTTCTGCTGATCGCTCAACGGGAAGATCAGCGCCGGGTCCAGCCGCTCGGCGGGCCGGGTGACCTTGGCGCCGGCTTGCTGCCACACCGGGACGCATTTCTCGTTCCAGGGTGTCGCCTTGATGTCATCCGATCCGGTGATGATCAGCAATTGCTGGTGCGCCAGGGTGACGACATCGCTCGGCCGCTGCTGGCCGGCGATGATGAGGCCGGCCGCAAAAGTCTCGGGATGGCGGGCCATCAGCCACAGCGACGTCATCGCCCCCATCGACCAGCCGGTGGCGTAAACCCTTTTGGGATCTATCCTGAGAACCTTGTTCGCGCGGTCGGGCAGGTTCGGATTGCCGTAATTCCAGGTGTTCGACAGCAGTGATTGGACGAGCTTGTAGGTATTCTCGACGTCGTAGGTATGCTCCCAATAATCGTTCATCGTCGTGCGCTCGTAACGCGGGGTGATGACCACGCATTCGTGCCGGTCCTGCTCTTCAGGCAGGCTCCAGATGCTGGCAATGCATTGCTCGGTCAGCGTCTGGGCGCAGGTGCCGTCGTAGCTGGTCCCCGAGTGGGTGATGGCCAGGACCAGCGGATAGGCCTTGTTCTCGCCGCCCTCTTTCAGAAACGACTTGGGCAGATAGATGCTGTATTCTAGCCAGGCCGAACGGGTATCGTCCCACCACCAGTGGTTCTGCTCCCACGCATCGACGCCGCGAATGACCACACTGTTGCCGCGGTGAACTTCGTTGCTCCACACCATGCTGCTGGCGGCATAGGCAGCGCCGGCGGTTGTCCTGACCGCCTGGTTCTGGATCAGCGATACCTTGTCGCTGTCCGTGGTCGGTGCGCTGAGATCGGGATTGTGCGTAAATTCGGCAATGACGAAGCGCCCGGGGACGCTCTGGCGATCGGCGCGCAGGCCGGGTTCGGCATTGGTGTAGATGGCGGCGATAGCGCGCGGGCGGGCCACTGTCGTCGTGGCATTCTTGTCGGGTTCCTGGGGCATGCCGGGAAAGAAGCCTTTGGCGGCGGGGAAGACGCTGGTGCTGTAGGTGCCGGGCGTGAGGCTCACCGGATCGATCGCGGTGTCGTAAGCGGCCGCGATGCCATAGACTTTCTCGCCCCCGCCGGTGACTTCGCAGATGGCATAGATGCCCTGCAGGCCGGGGCGTTGCGGCTCGCGTCCGCCAGGGCCGCCAGGGCCTCCGGGCCCGGCCGAAAAAGCCGCTTGAAACCCGCCAGCCTGCGCAAAAGCCTGGGCGCCGATGCCCGCTGCAGACACGGCCCCCGCCAGCACGGCGCCTTTTGCCACGAAGCTTCGTCTCGATATGTCGTTCATCAAACCTGCCTTTGAACTGTTTGGGTTGTGTCTTGAAAGACCATGGCTTGGCCCACAGGCATATTGGTCGGCGTAGCACTACCCTGCCGTTGTAAGCGCAATCGACGGTAGTTCGCCCAAGAAACCTCTGAACCGATCGCTGCAAGCACGTTTCGAATGTGTACGGGAGCCGGCCGGCCAAGGAACGATCGCCCGTTCGCAGTGGATGACGCGCCACAGCCCGGTTCCGGTATCGATCACTCACGAGCCCGTTCGCCAATGCCCGGCGGCACAGTTTGGCAGGACTTCACACGGCGCGGTTTGGACCGGGCTCATCAGCCAGGGGCAGCTTCCTTGTCGCAAGCTTGTACAGTCTTCCTATCGGAGCGAGGGCTATTCCTATGACTTTGCGGGAGCGAGCCAAGCTAGCCGCCAAATCCAGAAACGGCCGCAACAATCCGGCTTAATTTTGGAGGGAGCTCATGCGTTCCAACATCGAATTCGTGGCATTGATGCTGGCAAGCGCGGCATTCCATCCATCGATTGCCCAGGCTGATGCGCCCGCCGCGCCCGCACCCGCCGCGCCTGCACCCGCGGCGGGCACTATCGATGCTTCCGGACAGATCGCCGACATCGTCGTGACGGCCACCCGGCAACCGGCCAATGTCCAGAAGGTTTCGGCCGCAGTTACCGTCATCCAGGGCGCCACGCTGGCGGTCCAGGGGCTGACCGACACCGCCGAACTGTTCCAGAGCACGCCCAGCATCCAGACCACCGGGCAGCCGGGCGGTGTGAGCGTCGACATTCGCGGCCTTGGCGGCGATCTGCCGGCCGGAACGACCCAGGGCTCGGTCGCGATGGTGTTCGACGGTGTCTACAACATCAACTCGCAAGGCACGACGGTCGGCTTCTTCGATCTCAACCGGGTCGAGGTCGCGGCGGGACCGCAGAGCACGCGTTTCGGACCCGACGCCGACGGCGGCATCGTCCAGATCATCTCCAACGATCCTGTGCTCGGCAGGTTGGCTGGATCGGGGCAAATCACCGCCGGCAATTACGGACTGGTGCGTGGGGAGGCGATGATCAACGTGCCCATCACCAACACATTGGCCTTGCGCATCGCCGGCGCGGCGATTTCCCGCGGGACCTATTTCACGCCAAAGGAAGGCGACGCCAAGGCCCAGTCGATCCGCGCCAAGCTGCTGTGGCAGCCCAGCGACGACTTCAGCCTCAAGCTGACTTACCAGTTGGACCACATCGGGGGCGCCGGTCAGGGATCGAACTCCTTCCCGATGTTACCAACAAGGTACCGGTATACTCGGGCGACAGCATCAACCGATTGGCCAATCCTTGGGGCCAGGCACCGAGCGACCCGATCAATGCCAGCACGGCCGATATCCATCAGCATACCTATATCGGCAACGTCACTTACAAGTTCAGCCCGGATATCGTGCTCGATGCCATGGCTTCCTATACCAAGATCACCGGTGGCGAGACCGGCGTCCTCTTCCTGCCGCCATGGAGTACTTCATCCAGCCAGGGCCCGGCTTTTCCCGGCACGATCGCTAGCGAATTCGCCCCGTTCCACCAGTTCACCAGCGAATTGCGTCTGCACAACGGCGCCGGCAGCAAGGTGAAGTGGAACCTGGGTTACTACCACTGGAATTACTTTGCCGGCACGACGCTGGCAAACGCGGGATTTTTCACCCCCGATGATCCACGCCCTACCCCCGAAGGCAATTATTCGACAGCGACGAACGCGATCTTCGGAGAGGTAACCTATCCGGTGACCGATCGCCTACGGGTGATCGCCGGTGCGCGCGAAAGCTGGGATCACCGGACATTCGCCTTTGCCAATAACGGTGGATTGACGCCGACCTTTGCCATCAATTTCTCGCATTTCGATTATCATGCGGGGGCGGAATACGATGTCGCGCCGCGGTCGATGGCCTATATCACCGCCACCAGCGGCTACCGCCCGGGTGGCTTGAGCGGCATCAACCCCTCGACCGGGGTACCGACCTCATTCAAGAGCGAAGTCAATCGGGCAATCGAAATCGGCCTCAAGAACCGCTTCCTCGATAACCGTATCCAGTTCAACATCGACGGGTTCTACTATGATCAGTCGGGATATCAGAACCTCGACAATTACAACGGCTTTACGCCAGCCGACGGCTTGAACACCGTCTGTGGCAACGGCGATACGCGGGCGGACTGCGTACCGCCGACCTTCGGCCTGAAGGCGCACGAATTCGGGCTGGAAAGCCAGTTGCTCGTCGCCGCGACCCGCAATGACTTATTCGCCCTCACCGGCACGTATATGGATGCCAAGTTCGACAAGAACCAGGCCGGTTGCGCAACCGTCGGGTTGCCGGCCAGCCTGCCGGCGGGGTGTTACGATGGATACAACAGCGAAGCGCCGAACGCTCCCGGTACCCCGTCGTTCTTCAATCTGGCAGGGGCAGTGCAACCCCACTCACCCAAATTCTCGGGCAGGTTTGCCTACCACCATACCATCCGCTTCGCCGGTGGGGTCAAGCTGTCGTTCGGCGGCGATGTCTTCTACACCAGGGGGTATTGGGTGAACCCGGTGCAGGATGCGAATTTCTATGGGTATCAGCCGGCTTACTTCCTCGAGAATGTCGATGCCCAACTGATCAGCGGCGACGGCAGATACTCACTGGCCGCCTATGTCCGCAACATCGGCGATTACGCCGTCAAGGAATCGGTGTTGCCGGCACAAACCATCGGCGACCCGCTGACCTTTGGCATCACCGCCGGCGTGAAGTTCTGATGGCGAACGGCGGCATGGCTGAACCACGGGCGTGACAGCGAGGGTCTGGCATCGCTGGCTGGGCGCAGTGGTCGGATTGCTGCTGCTGTACCTTGGCGTCAGCGGGACGGTGGTACAGATGATCGACCTCGCAACCATCCTGCGCCACGCCCCGGCCCGCGCGCCGGACATGATCGCCATGCGCGAAAGTATCGATGGACCCGGCAATTATGCAGTGATCGTAGCCGCGGACGACGATGCTGCGCCGTTGCCCCCCGGATATGACGCCATTGCGGCGCTGACCCGCGGCTTTGCGGCGACGGGTGGACGCAAGGTGTCGTGGCTGGAGCTCAGGATGGCGGGCGGCCAACCGGTGGTCCAGGCCCAGGTCGGAGAGCAGGAGCAACGCTACGCCGCCATCAGCGGCAGCCGGCTTGCCGATCCCCCGCCGCCGCCGCATGGGCAGCAATCCTCGAACCATCTCTCGGCGAAGAACTGGCACCGGCTGCATGCGCTGGGGGACGGCATCCTGTGGCTCAATGCCCTGGCGGGCATTGCGCTGGGCGCCATGGTGCTGCTGGGATTGGTCGTATGGTATCGATTGTACCGGGCCCGCTATCGCATGGGGCGCACCGCGCTGTTCTGGCCGGGCGGCGGGACCAGCCGTGGCTGGCACCGGGGACTGGCCATCGTTGCTGCCTTGCCGTTGCTGGTCGTAGCGGTCAGCGGCACGATCCTGTCGATCGACAGCCTGATGATGGCGGTCTACCGGCTGGAACATCCCGACCGCATATTGCATGGCATGGCCCCGGTCGGCATGATAGCGGATTATTCGCGGCCATTGTCGGCCGGCGAGATCGCGCCGATGGCCCGCACCACCCTTGCCGCCTTTGCCGCCGCCGATCCTGCGCGCCCGATCAAGGCGCTACGCCTGCGGTATTTCGCCGGCTATGCCCAAGGCGTGATCATCGCCGGTGGCGACCAAACCGGGCAGCTGGTGTTCGACGCCCGCAGCGGTCGGCGGCTGTCCATGAGCGAGCCCGGCTACCCGGACACCGTCTTCCCCACCGGCTGGGAATGGCACGAACGCCTCAAGCGCATCCATCGCGGCGATTTTTTCGGACCTGCGGGACGTTGGCTGTCGCTGCTGGCGGGATTGTCGCTGACCTGGTTTGCGGCATCGGGGCTGTGGATGTATTATGGCCTCTGGGAGCGCCGGGCGCGCAAGGGCCGGATGGCGGTATTGTGGCGATGATCCGCGCCTGCTCCATGGGTGCTTGAGATGATGGCGGACTTCAACCGCACCGACTTTGCGGTTCCGGTCAGCCGCTGGATGAGCTGACCGGCACAACGACCAAGGCGTAACCGCAACCCGCGGGCCGGTGCTGTCTCGGCGAAGGCATTTTCGGGAGCGGTTCGGACGCCCTATTTATCGATCGCGGCGTCGATGCGATGCTGCGCCGTTGGCGGCTGCCGTTAGAGTCTTTCCGACTGGCACCGTCTTACTCGGAAAAGACTCCGGTCTGGCCGAAATTAAAATCTGATTTGCGGGAGCGCGTGATGGACGGCAGTTTTCTCATTGGCGAATCGGCGGTACAACGCCCGGACACCTTCCAGGCGAGCGACCCGGCAACGGGAGCGCTGCTCGAGCCGGCTTTCTCGGTATCGGGCGCGGGTGATGTCGATGAGGCTTGCCGGCTGGCTGCCGGCGCCTTCGACAGCTTTCGTGAACTGTCGCCCGATGCTCGCGCCACATTCCTCGAAACGGTGGCCGAACGCATCGAAGCACTGGGCGATCCGCTCATCCAGCGGGCGCATAGCGAAAGCGGCCTGCCGATTGCGCGGCTGACCGGCGAGCGCGGGCGCACTACAAGCCAGCTGCGTCTGTTCGCCGACGTGTTGCGCGCCGGCTATTGGGCGGGCGTGATCCTCGATACCCCGCTGCCCGAACGCCAGCCATTACCCCGCGCCGATCTGCGCCAGCGCCGGATTCCGCTGGGGCCGGTCGCGGTGTTCGGCGCTTCCAACTTCCCGCTCGCTTTCTCTGTGGCCGGCGGCGATACGGCTGCGGCGTGGGCGGCGGGCTGCCCGGTCGTGGTCAAGGGCCATCCGGCGCATCCCGGTACATCGCTGCTGGTCGGCACGGCGATTGGCGAGGCGATTGAGGCATGCGGCCTGCATCCCGGCGTATTTTCGCTGCTGCAGGGCACGCAGAACAGCCTGGGCACCGCGCTGGTATCCAATCCGCGCATCAAGGCGGTCGGCTTTACCGGCTCGCGCAGCGGCGGCCTTGCGCTGATGCGCATCGCCGCCGATCGGCCCGAGCCGATCCCGGTCTATTCCGAGATGTCGAGCGTCAACCCGGTGATCCTGCTGCCCGCGGCGCTGGCATCGCGCGCCGCCGCGCTGGGCAAGGCCTATGTCGGGTCGCTGACGATGGGCTCAGGGCAGTTCTGTACCAATCCCGGGATCGTCCTGGCGGTGGAGTCGCCGGAGCTGGACAGCTTTCTTGCTGCTGCCGGCGAGGCGCTTGGCGCGGCTCAGCCGCAAGTCATGCTGACGGCCGGCATCCATACGGCGTATGATCGCGGCGCTGCCGCGCTTGCCGGCCATGCTGCAGTGGACGCGCTGGCGCAGGGCGCGGCGCCGACCGGGTGCAACCAGGGCCGCGCTGCGCTGTTCGCGACCAGCGGCAATGAGTTCCTGGCCGATGCCGCGCTCGGCGAAGAGGTCTTCGGGGCCACGTCGCTGGTGGTGCGCTGCCGGGATCAGGCGCAGCTGGTCGAGGTGCTGGAGGCGATGGAAGGCCAGCTGACCGCGACGCTGCATATGGATGACGGCGATGTCGCCGAGGCACGCGCGCTGCTGCCGCTGCTGGAGCGCAAGGTGGGCCGCATCCTCGCCAACGGCTGGCCCACGGGGGTCGAAGTCTGCCACGCCATGGTCCATGGCGGTCCTTTCCCGGCGACCTCCGACGGCCGTTCGACCTCGGTGGGGGCGCAGGCGATCGATCGCTTCCTGCGCCTCGTCTGCTATCAGGATTTGCCCGATGCGATCCTGCCCGAGGCGGTCCGCGAAACCAACCCGCTCGGTCTGCCGCGCATGCGCGACGGGCAAGCCGAGTAGCAGCTACCCCATCACGTTGCTCAGCACGGGCAGTTCGGTGCCCACGACCGATTGATGGCGCACGATTTCGATAAAGTCGCGGTGCAATTTGGTCGGCAGCCAGTCTGTGCGCATGGTGACACCGATGGTCGGCACGAAGTCGATCGCGGCGAAGGGGATTTCGGCCAGACCGGCATTTTCCTGGTTGAGCTCGTAAGAGGTCATCAGCGTCAGCCGGTCGCTGCCGGCGAGCAGATTTGGCAGCCCGGGCAGCGCGCAGGTGGCGATCGGGAACCGCGGCTTACGTTGCCCGTGAAACAACTTGTCGAAGCAGGCGCGGCGGCTGGAGCCATGCGTGCCGACAACCCAGTCATAGCCGAGCAGATCATCGATCGTGACCTTGCCCTGGCGCAGCAGCGGGTGATGCGGCCGGCCGACCACTGAAAACGGCGTCTGGGCAAATGCCTCGCTGGTCAGTTCCTCGTCGCTCACCTGCGGCAGCAGGCCCACCACCAAATCGACACCGCCGCAGCGCAGGCTACGCAGCACGGCCGGCGCATTTTCGATCGTCACCCGGACCTTGACCTGCGGATAGGCGCGGACAAAGCCGTCGAGCGCCGAGGCCAGCAGGATGCTGCCGCCGAACGGCATTCCGCCGATCGACAGTTCGGTGTCGAAGCCGCCCCGCGCCGCCTCGATCTCGCGAATGCCCCAGTCGATCTCCTGCAGCGCGAGCTTCATCCGGCGACCGAATTCGCTGCCTTGCGGCCCGACCAACATGCCCACTGCGGAACGATGGAACAGAGATTTCCGCAAATTGCCTTCGAGATCGCGTGTCGCCCGTTGCAACGAGGCGGGCGACAGGCCGAGCATTTCGGCCGCCTTGGCAAAGCTGGCATGATCGACAATGGCGATGAGGCAGCGGATCTGAGAGCGCGACAAGCGATTGGCGATCGCTTTTGCGCCGCTGACGCCGCCGGGCACACCCAGTTCGATCAGCGCTTGTTCGGTCTGCGCAAAGAACCGTTGCGTGCGCTGGAGGAAGATTTTGCCAGCCTCGTTGAGGTAGCTGCCGCTGGCTCGGCGTTCAACCAGCGTGGCGCCGACGCGCTGCTCCAGCTTGGCCAACGCCTGGGTCACCGCCGGCTGCGAGAGGTTGCACTCTTCCGAGGCTTGCCGCACACTTTTCAATCTGCCGATGCTCTCGAACAGCTTGAGCTGGCGAAAGCTGATTGCGTCGGCTGGTTCCGAAGCAGTAGCCAGCTCATCATACGAATTATGGGTCATCGTGATCCTTTTCCCGTGATCACCATTGCGTCATTTTTATCTTCTGGAAAAGAGGCAGTATCATCAATTCAATACCGTGCGAAGCTTAGAAATGTTGCTATTGGCTATCTAACTGACTTATGTCAGACAATATATTATCAAATATTTTTACCGCGCAATAAGTTATTTTCGCGATATCCGGCGCCGGCGCGGATTAAATCTTATATCTCCGACTGCTGTTCAAAGCGGGAATTCGATCGAATTCAACCACTCCCGGCCCGGCATAGCGGCGCAGCCGGATGGGACGACGGCCCCGCTCCGCGACCTATCAAACCTGCGGCGCGCCCTATTCAAACTGGCTCGCGCGAGGCTGGGCGGGCCCCGGTGGCGTTGACGCAAGGCCATAATCGGGTGTTGTGGGACCGCAACTTGCGCCGGCTTGAACGAGCCGGCCAAACCTCACCACATCACTAGCCTAGCTGTACAGGGAGAGAAACCATGACCGCAAAAGTGCATCTCAAGATTGCGGTGGCGGAGCATCCGCAAACCTCGCGCATTCGCGATGGTTCAATTCCGATCGAGGGCGTGGAGCCGGAGTTCATCACCGTAAAGCCGCAGATCGGGGCGTTCCGGCGCATGGTGCGCGATGTCGAATTCGACGTCTGCGAACTGGCGCCGACGACCTATATCATCGCCCGCGCTTACGGCGCGCCGTTCGTGGCGCTGCCGATCTTCGTGGTGCGCCGGTTCCACCATTCGGGCATGCTGGTGCGCCCCGACAGCGGCATCAAGGTGCCCAAGGATCTGGAGGGCAAGCGGGTCGGCGTGCGGGCCTATTCGGTGACCACGGGAGTATGGATCCGCCAGGTGTTCATCGATGAGTATGGCCTCGACAATTCCAAGGTTACCTGGGTGGTCGATGACGAGGAGCACGTCACCCAGCTGAAGCTGCCCGCCAATGTCATCCAT
>CAXTOI010000007.1:18890-23781 GCA_964245645.1 uncultured Novosphingobium sp.
CCGGAAGGACGTTCGCTGGCCGAGATGATCGCGGCGGGCGACCTGCAGGCCGGGGTCGAGGCTGCCGCCGGGATCGGCCGCACGGGCGCGCCGACCGGCGGCTGGCAGGAGGTCGAGGCCGACTATCCCGACCTGATCCCCAATGCCGCCGAAGCCGAGGCGGAGTATTACCGGCGCACTGGGGTTTATCCGATGCATGGGACGATCGTGGTCAAGGATGCGGTGCTGGCCGAACATCCGTGGATCGCACGGTCGCTGGACGATGCCTTTACCCAGGCCAAGGACGAGTGGGTAGCCAAGCTGAACGCAGGCGAAGCCACCGGCGCGGGGGCGGACAAATACCGGGCCTTGCAGCAGATCGTCGGGCCGGACCCGCTGCCCTATGGCATCGCGGCCAATCTCAAGACCATCGAGGCGCTCGAGAAAACGGCGTTCGAGCAGGGACTGACGCCGCGCCGCATGGGAATCGCGGAGTTGTTCGTCGATCCCGCCAAGATCGCGCCACGGGCTTGACCCGCACAGCTTTTATGCTTGGCGGGGCAAAATCAATTCCTCTGCGACGCCCCCGGTTTCTAAACGCGATCGACACTGCGGCACCGGACCCGCCGAGGAGAGATCATGATCATCGACTGCCATGGGCATTTCACCACGGTGCCCAAATCCTTTCGGGACTGGCGCGCCAGGCAGGTCGATGCTGCCAATGATCCGCTCAACAGCCCCGACAAGGCGGGTGCGATCATCTCCGATGACGAGATCCGCGCCGGGATCGGTGGCGGCCAGCTCAAGCTGCAGCAGGAGCGCGGCAGCGATCTGACGCTGTTCTCGCCGATCGCCGGGCTGATGTCGCACCATCTCGGCAATGAGCGCACCAGCCTGGAATGGGCCGAGGTGTCGAACAACAACGTGTTGCGGGTTACCGAATTGTACCCGGATAATTTCGTGCCGGTCTGCCAGTTGCCGCAATCGCCCGGTGCGCCGCCAGCTAATTCGGTCCCCGAACTGCGCCGCTGCGTCGAGCAGCTGGGCTTCGTCGGCTGCAACATCAACCCCGATCCGACCGGCGGCTACTGGACCGGCAAACCGTTTACCGATCGCGAATGGTATCCGCTGTTCGAGGCGCTGTGCAATCTCGACGTGCCGGGCATGGTGCACGTCGCCGCCTCGTGCAATCCCAATTTCCACGGGACCGGCGCGCATTATCTCAACGCCGATACCTCGGTGTTCATGCAGATCCTGCAATCGGATCTGTTCAAGGATTTTCCGACGCTGCGCCTGGTCATCCCGCACGGCGGCGGCGCGGTGCCGTATCACTGGGGGCGCTATCGCGGCATGTCGCTGGAGATGGTCGACCGTCCGCTCGAAGGGCTGCTGTCGAATATTTTCTTCGACACCTGCGTCTATCACCAGCCCGGCGTCGAACTGCTGACCAAGGTCGTTCCGGTCGAGAATGTGCTGTTCGGCTCGGAGATGATCGGCGCGGTGCGCGGGCGCGATCCGAACACCGGCGAGTATTTCGATGATACCAAGCGCTATCTCGATGCCTGCCCGGCGCTCAGCGACGCCGATCGCCATCAGATCTTCGAAGGCAACGCCCGGCGCGTCTACCCGCGGCTCGACGCGCGGCTGAAGGCCAAGGGTCTTTGAAGCAGGCTGGGGAGGAAAACGCCATGATCGTCGATATTCACCCGCACGTCATTTCGGACAATGAGGGCGCGTATCCGCCCGCGCCCTTGTTCGGGCTGCGCTCCGACTGGTCGCAGGAGCGGCCGTGTACCGTCGAGACGCTGATCGCGGCGATGGACGCGGCGGGGGTGGACAAGGCCGCGGTGGTGCATTCCTCGACCACTTACGGTTTTGACAATGCCTATGTCGTCGATGCCTGCAACCGCTATCCCGGGCGCTTGCTGGCGGTAGGCTCGGTCGATGTGCTGGATGCGGGGGCGCCTGCTGCCATCCGCGGGTGGGTCGATCGCGGGCTGGGCGGCCTGCGCTTGTTCACCGGCGGCAGCACCAAGGAATTCGATCCCAGCGAACTCGATGATCCCAAATCATTTCCGGCGTGGGAGCTGTGCAGCGAGCTCGGCCTGACCATGTGCATCCAGACCGGCCCGGTGGGCCTGGCGCAAGTTACCGCGCTGGCGAAGCGATTTCCGGGCGTGCCGATCATCCTCGATCATCTTGCCCGGCCCGACGTCACGGATGGGCCGCCCTATGCTGCGGCGCAAAGCCTGTTCGATCTCGCGCCAATCGAAAACATCTATCTTAAGCTGACGCCGCGCATCATGGGCGATTCCACCAAGGGTGCGGCAACGCCGGAGACGCTATTCCCCAAGTTGGTAGAGATATTCGGCGCGCACCGCCTGGCCTGGGGGTCCAACTTCCCGACTTCGCCTGGAACGCTTGGCGAAATCCTGGCGACGGCGCAGAGTCGGCTCGCCACTCTCTCGGCCGAGGACCAAGCGTGGATCTTTCACAAGACGGCGCAACAGCTTTATCCTGTGCTGGCGGATTGATGACGACATAGACGAGAGGCGAGCAGATGGCGCAGGTTATAGATCCGGCTTTCGGCCAAGCGGCCATGGCAAGCGGTCGCCGCTCGCGGGTCGGCGCGCGCTGGCCGATCCTGTTCCTGTTGGCCGTCGGCGTGATGATCGCCTTTTCCGACCGGGCGAGCACCGGCTCGGCGCTGGCCCACCACCCGTTCGTCCAGCACTTCCGGCTGTCCGCGGTCGATCGCGGCTGGGTCAATTCGGTGTTCTTCTGGTCCTACGGCCTCATGCAGATGGGCACCGGCTGGCCGGTCGATCGCTATGGCGTGAAGTGGCCCTATGCGGTGATCTTTGCGGTGTGGTGCGTGGCAATGGCCGGGATCGGTCTGGTCGATTCACTGGCCGCGCTGCTGGTGATGCGGCTGCTGGTCGGCGCGGCGGAAGCGATCGTCATGCCGGCGAGCTATCGCTGGATTCGCTACAATTTCGCCGAAAGCCAGAGCGGCACTGCGGTTGGTATCTTCACCATGGGCAACAAGCTGGGCCCAGCGTTCGGCGCGCTGGCCGCCCCCTGGCTGATCACCAATTATGGCTGGCAGGCGATGTTCCTGATAACCGGCGCGATCGGGCTGGTCTGGGTTGCAATATGGGCTTTGGCGGTGCCGAGCGATCTGCCCTCGGGCGCGGCGCGCGCGACCATGCGCACCAGTGCCTCGTCGGTAAGCTTCGGCACGATCCTGCGCAGTCCGGTCGTGTGGGGGGCGATGATCATCAACTTCTGCTACGGCTATTTCACCTTCTTCTGCATGCAGTGGATGCCCGATTACCTGCACAATCAGCGCCATCTGTCGCTGAAAGGTTCGGGCATTTATACCTTCTTCAGCTTCACCGGCATTGCCCTGATGGCGGTCGCGGCGGGATGGGCAGCGGACCGCCTGATCGAGCGTGGCGGCGATCCGGTGACGGTGCGCAAGGCCTTCGTGATTGCCGGCTTCCTCGGCGCATGCACGGTGCTGCTCGGCGTCCACGCGCAGTCGTTGTCGGTGGCCTTGTTCTGGAACATCTTTTCACTGTCGTTCCTGGGCCTGACCACCGCCAACAGCCTGGCGCTGTGCCGGTTGACGCTGATCCCCAGGCAGGTGGTCGGCATGGTCACCGGCGTGCAGCAAGTTGCCACCAGCCTGGCGGGCGGCGTGGCCGGCGCACTGACCGGCTGGCTGCTGCAGATCAGCAACAACAACTATAATTTGCCGATGCTGGTGATCTTCGTGTTCCTGCTGATCGGCGCGGCCTCCACCTGGCTCCTGCTGCAGCGCAAATGGGCGCCGGCGGTACCTGACGAACCGGCGCAAATTGCCGCAGGGGAGTATTGAGCATGGCGCAGATCGTATTCGGGATGGCGGTCCCGCATTCGGGGATGCTGGGGCAGGCGCCCGAGGACTGGCTGACCAACGGCGAGCGCGACCGCAAGAACCCCGAGTTGTGGTACCGGAACCGCACCTGGACTTATCCCGAGCTGGAGCAGGAGCGCAGCGCCGCGTTCGCGCCGTTCCTGACGCTGGAAGAACGCACCGCCCGCGCTGCCCGCTGCCGCAGGGCCCTGGATGAAATGGCCGCGGCCTACGCCCGCGCCAACGTCGATGTCGCGATCATCCTGGGCAAGGACCAGAAGGAGATCTGGCCCGACCAATCGCCCTCGATCACCATCTATACCGGGGCGGAGGTGCACAACGGCCCGCCGCAGCGCCCGGTCTACGCGCCCGATCATCATGTCGTGCACCGGGCCTATCCCGATCTGGCGAATTATCTGATCGACGTCTTCCAGAACGAAGGGTTCGACCTCAACGACCTGCAGGCGTGGCCCGAGAATGTGTGGATGGCGCAGCGGCAAGGCGTGCGCCCCGATTACCCGGTGGTGCCGCATGCCTACAGCTTCGTCTATCACCAGATCATGGGCGATAACCCGCCGCCGCATGTGCCCGTGCTGTTCAACCTGTTCTATCCCCCGACCCAGCCCTCGATGGCGCGCTGTATCGCGTTTGGCCGCGTACTGCGTGAAGCGATCGCGGCCTGGCCGCAGGACGTGCGGGTCGCGGTAATCGCCAGCGGCGGCCTGTCGCACTTCGTCAATGACGAGGCGTTCGATCGCGACGTGATGGGCAAGCTGGCGGCCTACGATTACGATGGGCTGGCTGCGATCCCCGATGGCTATTACCAGTCCGGCACTTCCGAGGTGAAGATCTACAGCGTCGTGATGATGGCGTTGCAGCAGACCGGCGCCAAGATGACGCTAGTCGATTACGTGCCCTGCTGGCGCACGCCGGCGGGCACCGGCGAAGGCATGGGTTTCATGTATTGGGACCCCGCTGCCTGAAGCATTCTCCTCCCCTCCCGCTTGCGGG
>CAXTOI010000008.1:0-4100 GCA_964245645.1 uncultured Novosphingobium sp.
ATTTCTTAGCCAAACGGAAGCGGGCGATTCCGTTTTCATGCGCGATGCTCTAGCCTCTTGTGGACCACGAGAACAGCATGCGACGGCGGCGAAAAACCAGCCTGCCGCGACGGGAATTGTTACGCTGCCACATGGAACGTTTGCAGCCTCGCCAGGCTCGCCCGAGTACGCCCTCGCCAAGTTCCTGGCGTCGAACGAAGCGCCACCGCGGACCTTTCGATTCAATTCTGAACAATTCGCTCCTTGGTCGGACCAGCCCACCCCGCAGACCCGAGGCACATTGTCGACGATCATCCTGATCCTCAGCAATTACCGCAATGCGACCATATTACTTGAAGGCTACACCGACAATGACGGCAATGTCGATGCGAATCTGGCTTTGTCCCAGCATCGCGCCGACATGCTGAAACGGGTGCTCGTAGATGGCGGCGTGTCACCGGCAGCCATGACTGCGGTCGGCAAGGGCATGGCAGATCCGATTGGTGATAATCATACGATGCAAGGGCGCGCCCTTAACCGGCGTATTGAGCTAACTGTTACTGCGAAGGAATAGCCGCGGCATTCCGATATCGCGTCGAGAGCGTTGCTGCAATGCTATGGAAGCTCTGATTAACTGCGCTATCGATGAAAGGGTGCCTAAAATATCCCCGTCAGCCCGGCCTTGAGCCGGGCCAAGGCTGCCTTTCTGCACCGGACAGGCAAAGAAAGAAGCCCAAGCCCGGGTCAAGCCCGGGCCGACGGAGGTGTTATTTTGGTGAAGCTTCGACTTGATCAGAGGTTCCCTAGCGCGCATTAGATGCTGACGCTCTGGTCGTTGAGCAATAAAGTCCCGTTGATCAAGATTGTGTCCATTGTTTCTGGGAACGCTCCAATCCCGTGTCACCCAGAGAGCGCACCAAATTCATTCGCGGTTCGAGCGACAGTTGAACCTTCAGCAAGTCAGCCTGCATTCAATGGTTTCATGGAAAGCTGCAGATACGACAGCTTATCGCCGCCGGTGTGCATGATGTGGCGGCCTTGGTTGTCCGGTATGACATTCTCGGATCCGGGCATTGCGCCGCCGATGAGATTATAGCCGGTGACGACGAGCCTCAATTGCTCACCCGGGTAAAGCGCCAGCCCGACAGGAAACATGTCGATTTCCACGCAGACGACTTCGCCGGGTTCAAGCTTGTCAGCGCGGTCAAAGCTGTGGACCGGAATTGATTCTGTCGAATTCGCTTCGTCAAGATGGCGCATCGACACCCGGAGCCGACCGTTCGATCCCTTGTACTTCAATATCGCCGCACCCTTCCGAGTCACCGCCTGCATCTGCGGCCCGTGATTGGCGACGGTGAACTGTTCAAGCTGCTCGCCCTTGGCATTAAGCTTCTGGAGAAACACGAACAAATCCATATCATCACCGCCGTCGGCTTCGATCCAAAGGCAAACCTTTGGATAACCGACGAAAACAGTAGGTGTGTCGATGCGGACAACAAAGGATAGCTGACCTTTAGCCGATTGCCCGTCATATCCAGCCTTGGCGGCAGCCACCGGCGCCTCGGTGCTCAACGCCGCGCTCGACGCATCCAAAAAATACCTGACGTGGCTGAAATCGCTCGGCGGGAACGCGTCGGCTGGCTCCGCAACGCGGTCGTTGCCTTCAAGATCAAGCACCGAGTAGCGGACACGCGGCGTTTCCTGCCAGCCGTTGTCGAAGCCCTTCAGATAGTGATCGAAGAAACGCAGCAGATCCTGAAGGTTCGCCGCTTCGTAATAGTCCGGCCATTCCATGTTGTTGTGGATGCGCAGCCACTTTTCCGGCGATGCGATGCTGCGCCAGCCGCGAAACGTGCCCGGTGTGTGAATGGAATTCGAATAGCTGGCGACAATATAAGCGGGCACGGTGATGTTCTCGAACGCCGGGATTTTCGATTTCCACAAGCCGTCGACCAGCGGGTGACGCTCGGCTTCGAGAACGAGATCCTCGCGCTGGTTGTTGCCAACGAAACTGGTCGCAAGCCGCCCCGGAAAGGACAAGTCGGGTATCCCGCCGCGCTTCACCAGATCGCGATAGATATCGCTCATGCCCTCCCATGGCGCAATCGCGGCCAGATGCGACGGCTGTTCGGCCGCGGCGAACCATTGCGAAATGGCGAGGTAGGAGTTGCCGCTGGTGCCGACCTTGCCCGTGCACCATTCCTGCACGCCGAGCCATTCGATGAGGTCGTGATAGTCCTCACCCTCCTGCCGGCTCCACCAGCGCGCATCCCCCTCGGAATGATAAGAGCCGCGCGGGTCCGGGTTGCATATGGCGTAGCCATGCGCGCACCAGAAGGCCGGATCCGGTCCTTCGAACTTCATCAGGCCGGACAGTTCGCTCGCGTCCATGCCCAACAGTCCGAATAGCTCGACATATTGGGATGCGTTGCCGCGGCTCTTGCCGTAGGGGCTCCAGGCGACGATTACCGGCAATCGTTCCATACCGGCGGGGCGCAGGATGTCGACGTAGATGGTTATGCCGTCGCGCAGGGTGACGGCGACGTCCTTGTCCAGGACGATATCGAGCGGCAGTGGCTGGAACATCGGCTGGACCTGGAATCCCGCCGGAAGGATACGCGTTCCCGGTTCGAAGCGGCTGAATAGCCCCTCCGTGCTTTTCTCGTCGCGATATGCGGGGACCAGGATGGGTTGATCCGGAGACATACCCGCTACTTGCGCGCGATCGCCTTGAAGTAGCCGATCTCCCCTGCCTCGCAGCTCTTGAACAGCGAGTTCATGTTCATGTCCGGACTTTGGTCCCCGTTCGGCTCGGGCACCTTTGGATTGCCGGTCCACGACAACAGCCGGCACACGCGGCGCTTGATCTTCCAGCTGCCGTCGAACCGGATCAGTTCGTCGTCGTACCAGCCGGTCCCGAACCAGGCCGGCCCACCTTCGGCGGCATCGCGGACCAGCAGCCAATTGCCGTAACAAAAGGCGTGCGCCGTATCACCCTCCACATGGACCAGATGACCCATCATCGTATGTTGATGATTGTCGAGCGTCTTATGGAAGTTTTCGAAGCCCTGCTTGAATTCCGCGAGGTTCGACCATGCCACCGCCGCCGGCCCCAGATCGAGCACGATGTCCTGCGTGAAAATGCGATCGAACAGATCCCATTGGCGCGCATCCAGTGCAAAGGCATACAGGTTCAGCGCTTCGATGATTTCGGCTTTGTCAGTCCCAGACATCCTCGGTTTTTCCTCATCCACGGGTTTCATTATCATCGGATAGTGTCAGCGCGGAGTCAAAACGTCAATGGAAAGTTACTTGGTGACCCGATGAGTTAGGGATTGACGCTCGCCCATTCCTGCGATAGGCCATCGCTCCATAATCGCGGATTGGAGAGTGATGGCGAACATGGCAACAGACACGCCGCGAAGGGGCTTCCCAGGCAATCGGGTATCCTCGGAAAAGGCGTTCGACGCCGCCCATGCACATGGCCGGCCGTCGGGCTCAGCCCAACCCCAGCTCCTTTGGTAACGTCATGATCGGCGACAGCAACGCTGCGGATAAGGCGGGCCGGATTACGACCGGCGTCATGGCGGGTCCGATCCGTGGCATGAAATACCAAACGCCGACGCTCTCCGGCTTCACCGATGCCCGTGGCGCATTCAGCTATCGGCCGGGCGAAGCGGTCACCTTCCTCCTCGGCGGGCTTGTGCTCGGTACGGTCGAGGGCGCGGCGCGGGTGAACCTGGCGCAACTGATCAACCGCGTCGCCGGCAGGATCGACAAGCTGCACGATCCGCTGGTCACCAACCTTGCTCGCCTGGTTCAGACGCTGGACCAGAATGGCGACATCGAGACCGGCGTGACGATTGCGCAGGCCGTGCATGATCTCATCGGGCCGATCGCTCCCAATTTCGCGCTGCCCGCCGCGGACGGCAGCTTCGATCGCGATCCGCTGGTCGTCGCCCTGCTCGAAAAGCTGAACGCGACGCCGGGCGTATTTACCGCAAACACGCCCCGCCGCCTGCGCGATGCGCCGAGCGCTCGCAACGCCCTGCGCCGCGACATTCGCGGCATCGTCAAGATGACCGACGTCAAGTTACCGCTGCGCGACGGCTCCTTTGTTT
>CAXTOI010000008.1:4110-23288 GCA_964245645.1 uncultured Novosphingobium sp.
CCGATGTGTTCCGGCCGGCCGACGATGGGCAACATCCGGTCGTCATGGCCAAGGGGTTCTATGGCAAGGCCTTTTACCACGAATGCATCTGCAGCGAGGAGGAAGCGCTGCAGAAGGAGGCTCTCGAAGATCGCTTCTTCTCCGGCAACCCCGACGGGCTGCAATATGAGAATCACGAGACGGTCGATTCCTCGGATTGGGTGCCTCATGGCTACGTCTGCATCCGCGTCGATGCGCGCGGCGTCTGCAAGAGCCCAGGTCTCCAGGCGCCGTTCAGCGTGCAGGAGGCGGAGGATTATTACGACGCGATCGAATGGGCGGGCACCCAACCCTGGTCCAACGGCAATGTCGGCCTGTGGGGCATGTCCTATCTGGCCATGACTCAGCATAATGTCGCGAGCCTGCAACCGCCACACCTGAAAGCGATGATTGCCCAAGGCACCGACGCCGACATCTATAACGAGGCGCTTTACGGCGGCGGCATCTTCGGGTCCGGCTTTTGGAACTGGTGGTGGAAGGCCTGGTCCGGCAACAACTTCTGCGGCGAGCGGCGCGAGACCGACTGGATGGCGCGCGTGCTCGCAACCCCGTTCAACGATCCGGCCGCCTATGGCCCACGCGGATCGATCTTCATGATTCCCGAGATCGAGAAGGCGACCGCGCCGGTGTGGATCGTCGGCCCGCAGACCGGCGCGATCATCCACCAGCTCGGCAGCAGCGAGACCTTCGTCCGTTCGACGAACGCGACGGCAAAACGGTTCGACTTCGTCGATGCGTGGTTCCCGGATTGCTACAAGGACACGACAACGGCCGAACACATGCGCTGGTTCGACCATTGGCTGAAGGGCGCGGACAACGGCGTGCCTGACGAGGCGCCGGTGCGGGTCCAGGTCAGAACCGGCAACGGCGCACGCTTCATTCTCGAAGACCGCGACTGGCCTTTGCCGCGCACCGAATATCGCCGCTGGTACCTCGATGCGACGCGCTCCGAATGGCAGGGGGACCCGCGGCGCAGCGACATCATGCGGCTCAGCAAATCCGCACCGATTGCCGAAAGCAGCGTCAGCTACGACGCCCATCTCGAACTCGGTACGCCGACGATCGTCCCGACCGGCCCCGTTGACGGCACGCCACGTTGGTTGACCGGTGTGTCCTTCGTCAGCGATCCGATGGCCGAGGACATGGTGCTTGCCGGCTACATGAAGGTCGGCTTGTGGGTATCATCCACGAGCAGCGACATGGACGTGTTCGCCTCGCTGCGCATCATCGACGAACAGGATCGGGAAATCCGTTACGAGACGATGGTCCATCCGGTCGATCCGGTGCATCCCCATCCCGTCGGTCATGGCCTGCTGAAGGTGTCCCGACGCAAGCTCGATGAGGCAAGATCGACCGAATACTGGCCGGTCCACACCCATATCGAGGCGGATCACGCGCCGCTGGCAAACGGCGAGGTCGTGGCGATCGAGATCGGCCTCAATCCAAGCACCGCGCTGATTCGGAAAGGCTGCCGGCTCCGGGTCGATATCCAGCCTTACACGGTCGCCGGGCTACCGGTGCGCGCTTATGACCCCAGCTACCATGCCGGCGCGACCAATGCAGTCCACACCGGGCCCGATCACCCCAGCTATGTTCAGCTTCCCATCGTGCCGGTGACATGAACCTCGCCGCATTGCCCGCTGGCGCGGAGCGCACCGTCCCGGGGCCCAGCATCGTCCAGATCGTGCTGGGCAGCGACAATTTGCCATTCGCCAAGCATCTCTACGCGACGGTGTTCGGGTTCGCAGTCGCCGGCGAACGGCTGATCTATTCCGAACATAATGGCCAGGTGATGGGGTTCGGCGGCTGGGGTGGTGCGACCGTCCTCTATATGGTCGGCCGGCAGGAACTGATGCAGCTCGAATTCTGGACGCACACGTCGCCGCCGCAACGCCCCCTGCCCTCAAGCTGGCAGCCGAACGACATCGGGTTCTGCCGCCTGGGCATTTCGGTCCCGGACTTCGACGCGACGCTGGAACGCCTTGCCGGTCTGGGCATCGCCACGCTCACCGCGCCCGCCGTGGCAGCCGGAGTACGCCGGGTCTGCTTTCGCGATCCGACCGTCGGCATACCGGTGGAGATCATGGAGGAAGGCGACGGGCTGCCGGGCGAGCGCGACCGCTATCACGATCTCGCACCGGCGGTCGTCTATGTCGCGGTCTCCGTGACCGATCTCGACGCGGCGATCGCCTATTTCGGCGACGTTGTCGGTCTCGAACAGACGGACGTCCAGCTTCATACGCCCGGCGATGAGCGACTTTGGGGGCTTCCCGACGCCAACTGCAATGGTGCCGTTTTGCGCGGTGGCACCACCTTCATGGAACTCGTTCAATACACCCCGGCCGACCGGCCGCGGCCGCTCATCGACGCGCTGGACCGGCAAGGCTTCAAGACGGTCGCCGTCGGCTTCCGCGACCCGGCGGCGACCGGAATGGTGTTCGATCGCGTCAAAGCCGCCGGGCTCGGCTGGACGGTTGCCGAGCCGGCATCCTTCATCGGCGGCAATCATGTGATCGGCGCGGTAGCGCACCATATGAAGACCTTGTCCGTCCCATTCGAAGTGGAGCGTCAGTTCGGCTTCTCGCCCGAACCCGCCAAATGGTGGCGTCCGCCAGAACCCGCCGCTGCCACGCCTGACCGCCGGCATGCAAGCAACCGAGAGACGCTGATCCCTGGAGATTAAGATGGCTACAATCGAAAAGACGTCGGACAAGCTGACAAGAGTTCTCGAAAATGTCCGCGGCCTCGGCCCGGCACTGCGCGAGCGAGCGCTTGCGAACGAACGCGCCGGCCATCATTCGGACCAGACCATCGCCGACCTGGATGCTGCCGGCGCCTTCAACATCGCCAACCCGGCCGAGTTCGGCGGGGACGAACTTTCGGTGCGCCAGCAGCTCGATGTCGTCATGGAGGTCGCCAAATGGGATGGATCATGCGGGTGGACCGTCTGGGTGGCGGCGTCCACGAACTGGATCCCGGCCGGCATGGGCGCGCAGGTAGTGGAAGAGGTGTACGGCGACACATGGGTCGGGCCGCGCGTCGCCGGGTCCAGCCACTTTCCCGCCTCCAAGGGGCGCGCGCAGCGCGTCGATGGCGGTTGGATGATTTCCGGCGGGCCATGGACCTTCGGCAGCGACGCGCTGTGGGCGCCCTACACCAATCTCGGCTGCATCGCCGATGAGGGCGCGGGCAAATATCTGGTCGGCGTCCAGGTTGCGCGCGATCAACTGCGCTTTCTCGACGACTGGAAGGTCGCGGGCATGAAGGCGACGGGCAGCGTCTCGCTGATGCTCAAGGATGACGAGTTGTTCGTGCCCGAGCATCGGGGGATTGATTTCCGCGACGTCACCGGGCGCAAGCTGGATAGCGGCCTGGCCGGTGCCCTCTGGCAGGTGCCCACGCTCGGCTGGGCGTTCAGCCTGATGAGCGGAATGTCGGTGGGCATCGCCGAGGGCGCATTGGAGCGCTTTGTCGATCGCTCCGAAGGCCGGCCCATCCGTGGCACGACATACAAGAACCAGTTGGAGGCGCCGCTCACCCATCTGATGCTGGCCGAGGTTCATTCCAAGATCCAGGCAGCCAAGCTGATCGCCATCGCCAATGCGGCAGAAACCGATCGCCTGGGCAAGCTGGCTGCTGCGGGTACGCCTGCGGATGCGGATTTCATGCAGAAATTCAGCGCCCGGGTGCTGGTCGAAACCGCCTATGCGGCAAAGTGGTGCGCCGAGGCGATCGAATTGCTACAACGCAATTCCGGCTCGACGGCGATCATGGAGAGCGAGCCCATTCAGCGCGCCTGGCGCGACGCGCGGGTCATCACCCTGCACGGTGCGCTGAACCTGGAAGCGCTGTCCGAGAACTATGGCCGGCTCATGGCCGGCATGGCGCCGCATAACTTCGCCGGCATCACCACGCTGGATCGGTTCTCGCCGGTGGCGAAGCAGGCCGCGCTGAGCGACAATCACGTTCACTAAGCGCGCGCTCGACAGAACTGAAGAACATGGAGAGCTTATCGTGGCTGACTTTACAAACGGCATAGACGAGGCGGTGATGGAGCCCGGCCGTCCGCTCGAAGAGCGCGGTTACCCGGGCTTCAACCCGCGCCAAATCACCGCTGACGGCCTGACGATCGACTATGATGTGGCCGTCCGGTTGCGCGACGGCGTGACGATCTACACCGACATCTACCGGCCCGCCGGCGTCGATGGCCCGCTTCCGGCGATCATCCTGTGGAGTGCCTACGGCAAGCATTATCGCTGGCCCCGCCCGGTTCTGACCGCGTTCACCCAAGGCGCGAATGTCTCGGACTATGCGCCGATCGAAGCGCCCGACCCGATCACCTGGTGCCCCGCGGGCTACGCCATCGTCGTGCCCGATCCGCGCGGCATCAACGCGTCGGAGGGCGATGCGACGGCCTGGTCGCCGCAGGAGGGCGACGACATCCACGACACGATCGAATGGATCGCCGAGCAACCCTGGTCGAACGGCAAGGTCGGCATGGGCGGCGCTTCCTATTTCGGCATCGTGCAATGGTTCGCCGGCGCGACGCGGCCGCCGCATCTCGCAGCGCTGCTGCCTTACGACGGCATGAGCGACCTGTACCGCGAGATCGTGGCGCACGGCGGCATCCCCAATCCGGGGTTCGTCGACTTCTGGAACGCCCAGGTGCGGGCCACGCATAATCGGGCGGAGAACTGGGTGACTGCCATGCGCATCCACCCGTTTTTTGACGAATATTGGCAAAGCAAGGTGCCTGCGGTCGAGAACATCGACGTGCCCACCTATATCGTCGCAAGCTGGAGCGATCATGCCGTCCACACGCGCGGCTCGCTGTCGGCCTTCATGCGGCTCGGCAGCGAAAGCAAGTGGCTGGAGGTGCATGGCCGCAACAAATGGGCGCGCATGTACACCCAGGAGAGCACACGGCGGCAGATCGCCTTCTTCGACCGGTTCCTCAAGGATATTCCCAACGAAGTCGACGACTGGCCAAAGGTGCGGCTGGAGGTGCGCGAAGGGATCGATGTCGGCACGGAGCGCGCCGAGCAGGAATGGCCGCTGGCCCGCACCCGTTACACGTCGTTCTATCTGGACGCAGCAACCGCTTCGCTGAGCACCGCGCCGGTCGGCGAGGAGTCGGTCGTTTCCTATGATCCGACAGCCGCCGAGCCTCACGCCGTCTTCGCGCATGTTTTCACAGAAGACACCGAACTGACCGGCTATTTCAAGCTCAAGCTGTGGGTCGAGGCCGAGGGCGCGGACGACATGGACCTGTTCGCCGCCGTGCAGAAGTTCGACGCGGCCGGAGCCCTGGTCAATTTCTACTACATCACCCGTTTCCAGTTCGGCCACGCCGCGCACGGCTGGCTGCGCGTCTCCCACCGCGAACTCGACGAGGGCAAGAGCCGGCCGCACCAGCCCTACCATCCGCATCAGCGCGAAGAACTGCTAGAACCCGGCGAGATCGTCCCGGTCGAGATCGAGATCTGGCCCTCCAGCACTCTGTTCCGCGCCGGCGATCGGATGCGCGTCGTCGTGATGGGCAAGGACCCCTTCCCTCCTACTGATGCGCCCGGTGTCGGCATCGCGCTGCACCCGGTCACCCGCAACGCCGGCCGGCACATCATCCACACCGGCGGGCGGTATGACAGCCATATCCTCGTGCCCCTGATCCCGGGGTGATCAAGCGACGCATTGCGCCGGATATGCGGTGGGCGGGGAAAAGGGTGTGAAGCGGTGGTCCGTCCTGATGGGCTGCTTCATCGGCATGGGCGTGTCCATGCCGGCTATCCTGCTCGTCCCCATGGGCCTGTTCCTGAAATCGGTTACGGGCGAGTTTCATTGGTCCCGCACCGAATTCTCCGCAGTCGTCGCGCTCGCCTCGCTGTTCAACGCCATCGCGATGCCAATCGCGGGCACCCTCGTTGATCGCTACGGCGCTCGCCGGGTGATCGCGGCCGGCACCGTGCTCGGCTGTGGCAGCTATGCGGCGCTGTCGCTGGCCAATTCCTTCCACGCGTTCGTCGGCATCGTGGCGGCAGCGGTAATGCTGGGCAATATGGCGAGCTACCCCGCTTTCATGAGCCTGACTCAGTGCTGGTTCGACAAGCGTCTCGGTCTCGCGCTGGCGATCACGTCGACGGGGCTTGCGGTGGGGATCGGCGGTGCATCCTATGTGATCGCGCGCAGGATCGAGCAGCATGGCTGGCGTGACGCCTTTCTGACGGTAGGTTGCGCAGCGCTGGCCATCGGCCTCATGAACCTGCTCGCCTTCGTGCGCGATAATAACGGGCCGGTTCCCGAGGCGGAACAACGCGAGGGACCGCTGCTCGCGGTGAACCTCGGCAGCTCGCTTGCGGAAGCACTGCGAACGCGCGACTTCTGGCTTTACTCGGCGGCCTTCGCGCTGGTCATCTTCGCGGTCGTCGGATGCAATGTCCACCTCCCCGCCTTGCTTTCCGACCGGGGCGCATCGGCCGCGCAGATCGCGTCGGTCGTGGCGATCGGGTCGGCGGGATCGCTGTTCGGGCGGCTGTTCACCGGATTGATGCTCGATCGCTTCTCCGTCCGCAGCGTGGCCGCCTTGTTCTTTCTAGGCCAGGCTGCAGGCTTTCTCCTGCTGCTGAATGGCTTGCGCTGGGCCTTGCCTGCCAGCTTCCTGCTTGGCGCTGTGCAGGGCGCCGAGATCGACCTGCTGGGCTACGTCATCGCCCGCCGGTTCGGGCGTATCGCTTACGCGCGCGTCTATGGGACGTGTTTTGCCGTCACGCTGATCGGCGCGATCGTCGGCCCGATCGCCATGGCGACCATCTTCGACCGAACAGGCTCCTATCATCTCGGCTTGCTGCTGTTGCCGCTCCTGCCCCTGCTCGCGCTGGCTCTCCTGAACCTTGCCGGTTCGCCGGATCGGACGCCGACGCGCGGCTGATCGGAACAGAAAGTCTCAGACAAGACTTGTGGGCTTTGGCCCTAACCCCCAATTTGTGGTAAGTGCAACCGCGCTGAATTACCTACCTCGATTTTCGTCATCCCGAATTGATCGGGAATCAGGCTTTCTATTTGGAACGTCGAAAAAATTGTTCCAATTCAGCTATTTGCCACAAAGACAGCCAAATCCCGGGTCAAGCCCTATATGCGTAAAAATTAACCCATTCCGTCGCCCCGGGCTTGACCCGGGGTTGGGCTTTCTTCGGGCCGAAGCGAATGATTAGGATCGATTAACTCCGCATTTTCTCGTTTCCGTCACGCTCATCCAACAAGAAGCACTGTCCCGGATCAAGTCCGGGACGACGATAAACAGCTATTTTACCGCCTATGGGGTCAAGCCCAGGACGACGATACATCTATGTTAGCGCATACAGGCAATGGCCCTCGCACCTTCCCTCAACTCCTACCCTTTAAGGGGCGACTCAAGCCGGCTCGATCGTCACTTCAAGGCTCGCATAGATCCGCAGCAGGTTCACGAAGGCTCGCCGGCGTTCACCGATATGGAAGCGCTTCACGCGCGGGATCAGTTCGCGAAACAGTGAGGCTATTTCAAGCCGCGCGAGATTGTTTCCGACACATTGGTGGACACCATGCCCGAACCCGAGATGATCGCTGACCTTGCGCCGGATATCGAAACGATCGGGGTGTTCATAGTGACGTTCATCGCGATTGCCCGAGGCGTACATCGGCATGACGCGTGAACCCTTGGGCAGATGATAGCCGCAAAGCTCGGTATCCTTCGCGACCAGCCGGGTAAACGAGAGGATCGGCGAATCTCGTCTGATACCTTCGTTGATGGCATTGGGAAGCAGTGACGGCATCTCACGCAACAGGTCCCATTGCTCGGGATTGTCGGCAAATTGCACGATCAGGTTGCTGGTCGCGGCGATCGTCGTATCCAGGCTTGGTCCCATGTAGTCGTTCATCATGCCCGGAACCTGGTCATGGCCGATTTCGCCCCGATCGGCGGCGTCCCAGATCATCTGGGCCCAGCCTTCCGGCTTGAGCTTACCTGGCACGCATTGGGTAAAGGCATAATCGAGCATTTCCTTGACGATCGCGAAGGCTGCGATCGTGCGCGGAATCATCGGCCCGAAGCAGTTGAAGTTGGCCGCCGACCATTTCAGCATCTGCTCCCGTCCTTCTTCCGGAAGGCCGACCAGGCGTGACACGATCGACACCGGCAGGTGCTGCGCCAGATCGGTGACGCCGTCGAACCTGCGTCGTTTTACCAGCCGCTCGATCAGCCCCTTGGCCTCGGAATGAATTTCCTCGGTCAATTGCCTGACTGCGACGGGAGACAGCGGTCTGGCGATCACCCTGCGCATGGCGGTGTGCGCTGCTTTGTCCGAGCACAGCGTTATGCCACGCAAATTGTTGTTCATCTGGTCATTCATGGTGACTCCGTCGCCGGAGATGAAAGTGTCTTCGTGGGCGAGGGCGCCTTTGGCGGTCTCGTAGCGGGGAAGCGCGTATAGGCCGTAGCGGCTGAGCCAGACGACCCCGCCGTAGTCCCGTAGTTGTTTGAAAGCCGGATACGGGTTGTCCATGATTGCTTCATCGAACAAGTCGATGTCAGAGTTTGCGATGACTGGCGTAGCCATTCTACCCTCCGTTTCCGCAGTTACGAATTGCCGGCGAGGGCTTCGTGCAAATCCAGCAGATTCCTGACCGTATCGGCCGACCGCCCACGCGCGATCCCGCAGCGCGTCGCGATGCCGAAATCGGGCAGCGCGGCGGCCGCCATCGCTATCCGGCGCTGAGCGCCGTCGCGATCCTCGGCGCCATGGATCAGGCCGAGATATAGCTGTGTCTCGGGTTGCAGGCGCAGATCCTTGAAACGATCGAAGAAGCTCTGATCCGCGTGCGCCGGCACCGGCATATGAACCCAGTTTATCGGCCGAACGACGCGGGCCGCCAAGCTGTTGTAAAGCTCGACCATAGCTGTCGGGGTGGCCGGCTTCTCCACCTGGCTTGCGTCGAAGTCGCCATAGCAGAAGTGATAGCCGTGTCTCACGGATGCCGGCACGGCGTTCGAGAGCCGCGTCAGGCGTGCCAGGATTCCCTCACGTCCGTCTTCGCCCAGCAGTCCGTCGGCATTGCTGCGGGCATCCCACGCCATCATTTCGGGGGCGACATCCCACTGAAAGGCCAGATCCCCATGCGGGATCTGCTGTGAGATCTGTTTGAGTTCCGCGAGCATGGCCAGGGTATAAGCCTCCTCCACCGCAGCTACGGCTGGCGGGGTGAGAAAGGCGCGCAGCACCGCGAACGGCGTCGGCATGCCCACCTGAAAGCGGACACCCGGTGCGATCAGCCCGCGATTGCGCGCGGCGATGAAGTCGGCATAGCTGGTCCGCGCCTCGCGTGCGTAGCCCAGTTCGGCGAAACGCACGTCGGCAGTGCCGAAATCATCGCTCAATTCCAGCGGCACGAACCTGCCGGGCGGGACCGGGCGCAGGAAACTGTAAGAGCGCAGCACCGGGAGTTGATAAGTGACCCACTGCCGCCTGCCGGCGACTTCGCCATCGGGAAGCTGCTGGAGATGGCCCTGCAGGCGCCCACCAACCTCGGCAAACACGTCGTTCGCGGTGTCGAGGCCGATGGTGCCGACGAAATATACCGGGCGAGCCATGCTCAAAAGCTGTATTTGACCGAAATCTCGAATGTCCGGGGCTCTCCGGGCAGTTCCTGCGGATAAGTGACGGTATCGAAGCCCAGCACCGCCGCGATATATTGGTGGTTGAACAGATTGCGGACGTAGCCGCTCAGTTCCCAGTTCTTCCAGCTGTAGCTCGCGTCCAGGTTCGTCAGCGCATAGCCGGGCGTGCGATACAGCGCCAGGACCTGGCTGCCGGTGACCCCCGCCGGCAACTTGCCGGGAATGCCGGGATATGCCGTTCCCGCCGGGACACCCTGGTAATCGTTGGTGTAGCTGGAGGTGTAGCTCTCCTCGGCGGTGAGCGCCAGCTTGCCCGGGCCGATGCTGCTCGTGTAGGTGAGCGAGCCGTTGACCGTGTCACGCGGCGAACGGACGAGGGGAACGCCGGTGAAATCCACCTGCGGGGCGGGCGGCGCGGGCAGGACGTATTTCGTGATCTTCGAGCGGGCGTAAGTGTATTGTACCGAAGCACGGAAATTGCTCGACAGCGCCGCCACCGCATCGAGATCGAGACCACGCCCATGCGCGTTGCCGGCGTTCGTCACCAGTCCGGTCAGCGCGCCATTGATAAACACGTTCTGCGTAATCTGCAGATTCTTGTATTCATTATCGAACAGCGCGGCATTGACCTGCAGATGATGGTCGAGCAGCTGCGACTTCAGGCCGAGCTCATAGGCATCGACGTTCTGCGGATTGTAATTGCGCAGCGCCGCCCCGCCGACGTTAAGCCCGCCCGGCGAATTACCGCGCGAATAGCTGCCATAGACGATGACATCGCGATCGAGCTTGTAGTTCAAATTCGCGCTGCCCGTGGTCGCATTGAACACGCCGTGGCGGTTGGTATAGGGCTGGGAGGGGATCAGGAATCCCGTGGTGGTGCGGAAGAAGGTCCCGGTCGGGCCTGCCAATACATCGCGGCTTTGCCGCAGGCCCGCGGTAAGATTCAGGCGGTCGGTGAAATTGTAACCGACCTGGCCGAACGCGGCCAGGGCATCGGTCCGGGTAAAGACCGGCTGATACAGCGCATTGAAATGCGCCAGGTCATAGAGCGTGGCGCCCGGGCCGAAACTGGCGAAGGGGTGCAGCGGATCGAGCGTCTTGCCGCCGCCCTGGTCCGCGTGGATATGCGTATAGTAGAGACCGAAAAGGTAAGTGAACCCGCCAAGCTTGTTCGACAGGCGAAACTCCTGCGAGGTTCGCTTCTCATCGTACAGCGTGTCACCGCGCGCATAGTTGAGCCGCGACAAGTCGAGCGAGGTCAGGATATCCTGGTGGCTATGCTGGAAATCGGTCAGCGAGGCGAGTTCACCCAACGGCGTCTGGATACGCAGGTCGAGCGTCGCCTGCTCGCCCCGTGTCTTGGCCGACTGCGGATTGACATAGATCGCGTCCCAGACGGTGTGGCCAAAAACAAGCGCGGATCGGACCGCGGCTGCGATCGGCGGGATCACCGTATCGCCGAACAGGTTGTTCTGCCCGAGCGGAGCCGGCGTGCGCCCGCTATGGACCAGATCGAGCGGCAGATTGTCGCGCAGGATGGTGCCCGTCAATCGCGCGGTGAAATTGTTGCTCGGCTGCCACAACACGCGGATGCGACCGGCCTTGCGGTCATATCCGCCGCCGCGATTGCCGGTCACGCTGTCATAAGTAAAGCCATCGCGCTTCTCGCGCAGGCCGAAGATGCGAACCGACAGCGTATCGCTGATCGGACCCGAAATCACGCCGCGGATATGCCACAGGTTCTCGCCATGGACCGAGCTGCCGCCATAGCCCGCATCGAGATAACCCGACAGTTCCTTGGTCGGATCGTTCGACACGATATTGATCGCACCGGTGTAGGAGGAGCGGCCATACAGAGTGCTTTGCGGTCCTTTCGCCACTTCGACGCGCTGGGTGTCGATGCGGTTGATGTCCACCACCAGCGGCGGGGCGACGAAGATGCCGTCCTCGAAGATGCCGACGGTCGAATTGGTGGCGACCCCCGCCTGCGTCCGGTTACCGAAGCCGCGGATGCCGACGGTCGGAATCGGGCCGTAGATCTGGAAGGTCACCCCCGATACCATCGACTGGATGTTGGCGAGCGTGCTCATCCGGGTCACCTGATCGCCGGTGACGGCCGATACGCTGGCCGGGATGTCCTGCAGCCGCTCGGAGACGCGGCGCGCCGTGACGACGATATCGCCGATCTGATTGCCGCCGGTGGCAGCAGGGGCAGTTGCTTGCGCGGGAGCGGTTTGATCGGTGGCCGCCGGCTGGCTATTCGCGACCGGCGGCTCGGATTGCTGCGCCATGGCGGGCGTGGCCAAGGCCAGCATCACCGTCAGCGAAGAGGATCCAGTTATCCAGCGAGCCGATTTTGCCAGCCTGAGCCGCAAAGAACAAGTCGCAGCTGTTTCGATCTTCGACATCCATCCCTCCTGATGCCCCAGGTTTATACCCAGGTTCTGCGCCCGACATCGGGCCATATTCATCGTCAGACCACCGCCGAACATCGGCAGCGCTCAAAAATATACGAGAGTCATCTAGTGACCAGACTTCTTAAATTGAGAGCTACCTCACTTTGACGGGGTCGTCAATCGAATCCTGCTAAGATTGCAGGCGGCGGCGTAATTACGATCATTGTGGCCACTTCGTCGCCCTCGTTGCCAATGGCGCGCGCTTCGTCCGGCGCGATGAAAATGCTGTCGCCGGGATGCAGGAGATGCCGGACCCCGTCGGCCCGCTCGATCGTCAGCACCCCTTGGGTCACGACATAGACTTTACCTATCGGTCCGGCCCCCATCGGCACCGCGGCGCCGGCAGGGAAGGTCGAATGCCCGACCATCACGAAATCGGCTGCGCTCGCCTCGCCGCCCTGAAGCCGGCGCGCCACGACGTCATCATGGTCGGGAGCCGTGTAAAAGGGCGCTTCCGAAAACCTGACTACGTCCATGCTCGTCTCCTGAAAGATCCATTTTTTGCAGCACCGCTCTGCCGCAACGGGCGGTTCCGGGAGATCAGTTATATTCACAAGGTCACATGGTGACAATGTCTGATATGAGCGAAATGTCGAAGTTCGCGTCTGATCCGCACAAGTTTCGGCTGGTCTCTTGCGCCCGGCAGGCCGACGCTTCAAAAGAGGCAGGTTGACCTTGTGACATGAGGAATAAAGAGTTGCCGACCGCATCGCCGCCGTCCGAACCCCGTAGAAGGCGCATAAAGGTCGTTGACGAAATCATCGAGACGCTCCGTCAGGAGATCGTCACCCGCCGCTTGCCGCATGGCGAACGCCTGCCCAACGAGAAGGACCTTTCCGATCGGTTCGGCGTCAGCCAGCCAACAGTGCGCGAGGCTATCCGCGCGCTCGAGACGCTTGGTCTGGTGGAGGTATTCCACGGCAGTGGATCGTTCGTTCGCAGCCAGGGCGATTATGCCGTGGCGTCGGCGTTGCAGACCCTGCTGCAGCTTGAACGCGTGAGCATCATGGAAGTGCTCGACGCCCGGCAAATGCTGGGTCGGCATACGGTCGAGGCTGCCGCTTTACGCGCGACCGCCGAAGACCTGAAGGCGATCGAAGCCGCGTGCGCCCGTTTCGCGCAGCCCGGCGAATTGAAGGACGTGGCGCAAGTGGTGGCCGGAGTGCTGGTCTTTCAGCGCGCCGTCTCGGCCGCGTCGCACAACACGATATTGCTGTCGCTGGAAACCTTCCTGCTGGCCTTGCTTCATGAAATCCAGTTGAAGTCGTTAAGCAGTCGAGGAATTAAATTCTGGCGCGCGCGGGCGCTGGAATTCCAGCCACACCGCATCGCGATCTTTGAAGGCATCGCTTCACGCGACCCGGCAAAAGCACGAATCGCGATGGACCGCTATTTCGAAGCGCAACGTGCCCGCTTCGAGCGCGATGAGTCGCTTCGCTCGCTTAACCTGTCCAGTCCGAAACTGGTCACGATCGTCTCGGATATGGTCCGGCAGTCGAAGGAATAGGATCGAGGGAGGCCCACCGCTACCGGTCCGGGCCAAGCAAATCCCCAGCGGCCGACACCAAGGTGGCCACGCCGCTCTGCGACGCGGTACCGAACACATAGAAGTCGGGCCGGATCAGAACCGCGTCTACGCCGAGGCGATCGAACCAGCTCGCATAAGTTCCGTCGAGATCGACCGTGCCGCTGTTCGGGCCGAAGTCGGCGACGACGATGTCGAACCGCCGCAGCGTTGCTTTCGTCTCCTCGTCGAACACGGCCGGCGTGCCGTCGCCGCGGAGCAACAACTGCCAGCCTTTGCCGATGACATCGTCGAACAGGCCCTCGCGTTCGTTGCGGCGCACGCGGCCTTGCACGCCGAGATAGCCGGCGTGCGGGTCATCTGCCAGATACGCTCCGCCGTCTCCCAGCCGCGGCTCGGGCGGTGGCTTCAGGGCGAGCGCGGGGTTCCTGATCGCCGCCTTCATCCGCTCGTTGCGCAACGCGACCTCGGCGGGATCGAGCATGCAGATGATGCGACCCATCTCGACCGCCTGCCGGATGATCTCCTGCACATGCTCGGTCCGTTCGGGGCCATAGCTGTCGAGGAGCGCGTCCGGAGCGCCGCCCTCCAGCACCGCCGCGAACCGCCAGCTCAGGCCCATGGCATCGCGCAAGCCCGAACAAAGCCCCTGCCCGAGGAAGGGAGGCATCAAGTGGGCAGCATCGCCTGCAAGAAATACCCGGCATTTCTGCCATTCGTTCGCCCACGAGCCCCGGAAGGTATAAACCGCGTGGCGTTCGAGCGTGGCGTTTTCCGGGGTGATCGCCCATGGCGCCAGCAGTCGCCACGCTGCCTCGGTCGTGTTGAGTTCGGCGATCGTCTCGCTCGGCAGGCACATGAATTCCCAGCGGCGCCGGCCGGGGCCGCTGTTCACCAGCGTCGTCGGCCGCGCCGGATCGCAATGCTGGACGACATAGGGGTGCCAGATGCGCTCCTCGTGCGGCACGACATCGACGACCAGCCAATCATAGGAGAAGCCAAGGTCCGACTGCGAGATGCCAAGCGCTTCGCACACTTTGCTCCGCGCGCCGTCCGCCCCGATAACATAGCGGGCCTCGGCGGTGCCGACGCTGTTCGGATCGTCCGACGTGACGAAACGCAACAGGACGCGCTCGGGCTCCTGCTCCAGTTCGGCAAGTTCCCAGCCGCGAAAGATCCGCACATTGGGCAACAATTCGAGGCGGCGTACGAGCATCTTTTCCAGATCGGGTTGAAAGAAGCCGTTCGCCTGTGCCCAGCCGGACTTGCCGGGCCGGTTCCAGTCGATCTGCAGCAGGGTCTCGCCGGAGCTGTCGAGAAACCGGTATGGCCGCTCGGGTCCGATCACCGGATCGAGCAGCGGCTCGAACTCATTGGCCAGCCCGGCGTCCTGCAACAGCCGGATCGCTTCATGATCGATGGTGCAGGCGCGCGGAAGCGGATAGAAAGTGGGCCACCGTTCATAAAGCGCGACCGCCAAGCCCCGCTGTCCGAGGAGCAGCGCCGCCAGCAACCCGACCGGGCCGGCGCCGACGATGGCTACGTCGTTCATCAAGCGTTCCTGCTCCATGCGATGCCGCCGGCGCGCGGCTGGACGATATCTACTTGCGTGACGCGCTCCGCCGCGCGACGGTGCTCGCGGCGTTGCCGATCCGATCGATTTCAATCTCGATGCGGTCGCCTTCGCGCATGAAGACCGGCGGCTGGCGGGCATAGCCGACGCCCGCCGGCGTACCGGTGGCGATGATGTCGCCGGGCTCCAGCGTCATCGCTTCGGACAGGGTCGTGATCAGCGTGGCGACGTCGAAGATCATGTCGGCGGTGTTGCCGTCCTGCATGATCTCGCCATTGAGCCGGGCAACGAGCCTCAGGCCGGCGGCGCCGGCAGGCAATTCATCGGGCGTCACCAGTTCGGCGCTCAACGCCCCGGTGCCGTCAAAATTTTTGCCGACCGTCCATTGGCTGGTCTTGCGCTGATAATCGCGGATCGTGCCGTCGTTGAAGCAGCAATAGCCGGCGACATGGTCGAGCGGATTTGCGCGCACATTGGTTGCGGTCTTGCCGATCACGACCGCCAGCTCCGCCTCGTAATCGAGCTTGTCCGAACAGTCGGGCAGGATCATCGCCTCCGCCGGGCCGATCAGCGACGTAGCGCCGCGCAGGAACACCGAGGGATAGTCGGGAACCGCATTGCCGCCTTCGGCTGCATGCGCCCGGTAATTGAGGCCGATGCAGACCACCTTGCCCGGCCGCGGCACCGGCGCGAGCATGGCGACCTCCGTAATCGGGATTTCCTCGCCTGCAGGATGTTCGGCGGGGCTCATCGCCAGTTCTACGGCGGACTTTGCCGTGGGATGGATGCGGACCCGGTCGCCGACCCGCACACCGTGCTGGACGCTGCCGTTGCGGGAAAAGGTAATGATGCGCATGTTAAGCTCCATTTAGGCGTTCAGCGGGCGGTATCGGCAAAGGCCATCGTGTCGTTCCACCAGCGATCGGGCGGCACGATCCAGCCGCCGACCTTGAACGCGGGCGCTTCCCATTCGATCGGCTCGTCCTCGATGTCGATCGTGTGATAATGGCTCGGGAACAGCTCCACCCGGTGCCCGTCCGGATCGCGCAGATAAAGGAAGCGGGCGAGCCCCGGGCTGAAATGCCGGGCAGGGCCGAACTCGACCTGCCCTTCCTTGTCGCCGACCACGAACAGATCGCAGACATGCATCAGATGGTGCGTCTCGGGCACCTGATACGCACAATGGTGCAGGCGCGGCCCCTCACGATTGGCAAAGACGATGTCGTGCGGATTGCCTTTCCGTTGCAGGAAGATCATCTCGAGATTGCCCTCCTTCATGACATATTCGGAGAGGCGGAAGCCCATGCCATTGTAGAAGTCGAGGCTCTCCCGAACCAGCGGCGTCACGATCTGGAAATGGTCGAGGCGCAGCGCGCAGGCGCCATGATAGCGGTCGGCCTGGGCGTAAAGGCGCGGACGCGTTTCCATCGTCGCGCAGAATTCCAGCGGTGTGCCGGCCGGATCGGTGGTGTGAAGCGTGCGATTCTGATGGGGCACCTCTACCCACGCCGTCGGCAAGCCGGCGTCGGCAAAATGCGCCTGCACCAGATCGAGATCCTCTTCGGTGAGCACACGCATCCCCACTCGCTCGACTGCCGGCTCGCCTTTCTTGAGCACGAGGCTGTGATGGCACGCTTCCTCCAGGCCGCGCAGCCACAGCGTATCGGCATTTTCGTCGCTGACGACGAGGCCGAGCAAGTCGCAGTAGAACGCCCGGCTTGCGGCAATGTCGCTGACGCGCGAGACCAGATGGCTGGAGCGGGTTATGTTGAAGGCGGGCTTGTAGACGGGTGTCGGCAGTTGCATCGCTCATCTCCGGAAAAATTGCTGTGGTTCAGGCCGAAACGGCGAAGCTGTCTTTGTGCAAGGCGCGAAGCTCGGCCTTCTGAACCTTGCCCATCGCGTTACGCGGAAGCTCGTCGACGATGACGATGGCCTTGGGGCGCTTGAACGCGGCGAGTTGCGTGGCGAGCGCGCTGGTGATTGCCCCCGGCTCCAACGTGCTTCCCGGCATTTTGGCGACCACCGCGACCACGCCTTCGCCGAAGTCCGGATGTGGCGCACCGATCACCGCGCTCTCGGCAACGCCATCGAGGGCATCGATCGCCAGTTCGATCTCTTTGGGATAGACATTGTAGCCACCCGAAATGATCAGGTCCTTGCCCCGCCCGACGATGCGGATGAAACCGGCCTCATCCTCGGTCGCGATATCGCCGCTGATGAAATAGCCGTCGTCCGTATGGTCCTGCGCGGTCTTTTCCGGGTTGCGCCAGTAGCCGGCGAACAGGTTCGGGCCCTTGATCTCCAGAATACCCGGCTCGTTCGCCGCCGCGAGTTTTCTCCCTTCGGCAACGACGCGGATGGATATGCCCGGCAAAGCGGGGCCGACGCTGCCGGCGATCCGCGGGCCATCGTAGGGATTCGAGGTGACCATCAACGCTTCGGTCATGCCGTAGCGCTCGAGGATGGTGTGGCCGGTCCGCTCGGTAAATTCATCGAATGTCGCATCGAGCAGCGGTGCGGACCCGCTGACGAACAGCCGGATATGTGCGCACAGCGCCGCATCGAACGCCGGCTCCCCCAGCAGGCGGGTATAGAAGGTGGGGACGCCCATGAAGACCGTCGCTGCCGGCAGATCGCGCAGCACCGCAGCGGCATCGAAGCGCTCGTGGAACAGGATCGGGGACGCGCCGAGCAGTGCACAGTGAAGCGCAACGAACAGCCCGTGCGCATGAAAGATCGGCAGCGCGTGGAGCAGCATGTCATCGTCCTGCCAGCGCCACGCCTGACCCAAAGTGACGACGTTGGAGCAGAGATTGCCATGCGTCAGCACCGCGCCCTTCGACCTGCCCGTCGTGCCGGACGTGTACAGGATCGCAGCCGCATCGTCGCGGGCGGCCGCCACCGGCGGGAACTCGGCTTCGAGGCAAGCCCAGGGCGCTGTATGGAGCGCGCCCGAAAGCATGGCACCGCAGCTATCGAATGCAACCGTCTCGGCCGGCAGCTTAGGGCTCGCGACCAGCAGCGCCGGCTGCGCATCCGACAGGAAGTATGCGAGTTCGGCTTCCTGATAAGCGGTATTGAGTGGAATGAAGACGATGCCGGCGCGCAGGCAGGCGAGATACAGGATAACCGCAGCGGGCGATTTGTGCACCTGAACCAGCGCGCGCTCGCCCGGCGCCAACCCGATCGACGTCAGCCACGCCGCCGCGCGGGCGGTCTCGGAGAGCATCGCCCCATAGGTCAGCAATGTCGCACCATCGACGATGAGGAACGGGCGGTCGCGTTGGACCGACGCCGCCCCCTCGAACAGAGCGAAGACGTTTGCGTTCGTCTGTCCGGCTCCCGTTTCGGCGTTTGCACCATCGGTCATCGGGATTACTCGGCATCCTGAAGCTGGCCGGCACTCTGGAACTGAATCGTCAGCCGATCGGCCAGGATCGGCGTCACGAAGTCCTGCACGAAGGTCTTGTGCTTTGGATGCGCCTGATAGTTATCCCAGCCGGCGCGATCCGCAACGCTGGCGATCAGCGCAAAATCGCCGTTGCCCTCGCGGAAATCGAGATCCGGCCCGTGGCGGATCGCCACGTCCGGCAGCGCTGCTGCCAGCCGATCGAGGGCGTGACTCAGGTCTGCCACTTGGTCCGTCGTGGTCCCGGCAATCCAGGTGAAGATCACAATGTGCGTAACCATATCGACCCTCCCATTTTCTTGGTCTTTAATGAGAGGTATCTCATTATGAGGTAATCGTCAACGGCTTGCTCCTGCCCGGAGGATTGGCTAGCTATCAAGCGATGAGCGATCGTTCCCCCCGGGTCTCGTCGAACAATGCCAAGCGGGCTCGTACCCGTGCGCGCCTGACCGAAGCCGCGCTGCGCCTGATGTCGCAGCGTGGCGTCAACGCGACCTCGGTCAGCGAGATCGCCGCCGAGGCGGAAC
>CAXTOI010000009.1:0-22921 GCA_964245645.1 uncultured Novosphingobium sp.
ATATGAACGAGAACATCGATCGGGCGGCCAGCGCCTCGCTGGAGGATTGCATGGACGTCGAGGCGGCAAACCACATCCATTGCCTCCAAACGGTGGATCATAAGGCTGCGGCCGCCGCATTCGTCCGACGCGAAGAACCCGTCTTTGAAGGTCGTTGAAGGACAAAAGGTTTCGGTCATCCTGATCATGCGATCGCTGGACCTGGTATTGAGATAGCCCATGCGCGATTTCGCTTCTTCTGTGAAAGACTACAATTTCCTGATGGGCGCCGAGTGAACGCGCCCCGGCTCCCGGCACGTGGCGCGCCCCTCACAGCCGAACGTCATCGCGATAAAGGGTCGCGAATCAGCAAGCTTGCGCATGCGGACCGACTAAGGCAATTGTACGACGTACAGGGGCGGTTGCGCTCCTGAAAAGATTAGGCGGAGAGAGCTTCTGTGCGAATCGGCATGTCCATCATTGTGGCCTCGATGCTGACCTCTCCCGCTTTTGGGGAAACTCCATCAGCCACGGACCAGCTCCTTCGATTGTTGCCAATCGACGTGCAGCGTTGCGTTTCCGAAGCTGATCCACCAGCGACGGACTGGACACGCCGGTCACAATATGTTGCGGTCGCGGACGGAACACGCCTAGCGGTCGATATTTATCTTCCTGCGGGACGTGAAGTCGCCGGCAGGTTTCCCACAGTTTTCATGAGCACGCGATACTGGCGGGCGAGCGACGGAGACGGCGTTCCCAAGGAATACCAGCCTTGGCTAAATGCCGGCTACGCTGTCGTGATTGCCGATCTGCGCGGCACGGGCGCCTCCTTCGGCCAATGGTATGCGGAATATACCGTGCAGGAGGCACGTGATATCGGGTTTCTAGCGCGTTGGATCGGCTCGCAGCGCTGGTCGGACGGCAAGGTTGTCACGACCGGCAACTCCTATCCTGGCACAACCTCGCTGATGAGCGCAGCTTTCGGCGCGCCAGCGGTGCGTGCCGTTATTCCCCGCTTCTCCGATTGGGATCTGTACGAAGACGTCGGCTTTCCTGGAGGTATCAAGGTCGGACCGTTGATCTCAGGATGGGGAAAGATGGTCCGCGCTCTGGATCTGAACGAGCCGGTCAATGGAAAAGGGGTTCGCCCGGTGGACGGTCCGGACGGCGTGCCGCAGCTTGCGCACGCGATTTACGACCACCGGCGAGTTCCGGCCGGTTTTGACGAGGTGCTGATGCTCGTGGATTCGCGCGACGACGCGCCAAAGGCATTTGCCGGCCATACGATGGCGGAGAGCGGCGTCTACAACTTGCGCGCGCCGATCTCTGCTTCCGGCATCCCGATCTTCGGATGGGGTAGCTGGATGGACACCGGCATAGCACAGGGAATGATCAATCGCTTCGTCACTCTGGCCAATCCTCAGCTGAGCATCATCGGACCGTGGATTCATGGCGGCCGCGCGGACGCCGATCCATTCAAGGCCGCGGACGCGCCACTCGAGCCCACACAGGAGACGCAACGAAAGATCGATCGTTGCTTATCCCGAGCTGCACTGGATGACGCTCCCTCGATCAGGTCTCTGCGGTCTACAATCCTCTATTACACGATGGGGGAAGGGCGCTGGCACGCGACAGACGCTTGGCCTGTTGCCAACACGCAGCCGACCAGGTTCTATTTGCGACCGCATGGCCAGCTTGCGGAAAAACCGGCGGGCGTCGTCGCCAAAATATCCTATCGGATAGACACGACATCGTCGACCGCGCCGCTCAACCGGTGGATGACCCAGATGGGGCAGGAAAGGGCACCGGATATCGTTTACTCTGATCGGCGTGCTCAGGATGCGAAGCTTCTCACCTTCGACAGCGTGCCGCTCGCCCAGGAGCTCGAACTGACCGGTACGCCCATGGTAAAGCTGACGATTACGTCCAACGTTCGGGATGGGATGTTCATCGCCTACCTAGAGGATGTCGCACCCGACGGCCGCGTCACCTACATCACCGAGGGGGAGCTCAATGCCGCCTACCGGCAGCTGGCCGCCGGCGGCCAGCACTACAAGACCGTCTATTCCAGCCACAGCTTCGATCGCAACGCTAGGGAGCCTCTGACACCTGGCCAACCGGCCTCGCTGGAATTCCAGCTCCAGCCAACCTCGGTATTGCTCCCAGCAGGTCACCGCATCCGTCTCGCGATCGCGGGAGCGGACAGGAACACTTTCGTGCCTGTTGCAAGCCGGGATGAAGCGCAGCCGGCGTTCGACGTCCAACTTGGCGGCCCGGAGGGATCGTCCTTGGTGCTTCCGATCGTCCGAAGGGGCGCGGCAACGCAATGACGGGCAATAGCGTGGCAAGGCGTAATGGCGATTGACGTAAGCGTTGACAAGCACAGTCGGCTGATCCGCGGGGGGTTGGTAGGGGCCGTTTCCCATCGAGGAATTTGACCAACTTTTTGTACACTCCGAGATGGAGGCTGACCGCCGCCTCGGCGACCCTGGGGAGGCTATGACCTCGTCGCCGATCTCCTCGATCTGCGATCCAGCAGCAGCTCGCGGTCAAATCGTTCCAACAATCGATCGCCGCTTTGCCGAACCGCGCGACCAGGATCGCGATCGTGACAGACAGCGCGCTGCTCCGCATGCAATGATGAGAATGATCGTGCGGGAGGACATCGCGTTCTTCAATTCAATCGCAGCAGCGGAACGCTGGCTCCTCACTCCGTCAGGGAGCGCCGGTTCCGGCCAATCGCTCAACGCCGCCGATGACCGCGGTCAGGAATAGGTCGAAGGTCTCGTCGAGGGGATGCTCGACACCGCTTTGGTAGCGCACGATAAACGCGCGGGTAGCAAGATCGTCAACGTTTGCGGCCAACGTGGGAAAGCGTTTCTTGTCTACTGAATTGAGCCGGTCCTTGATCTGCTCCTGCCACTCGCCCGCATCGCTTTCTGGTAGAGGCGCGAACTCTTGGGTGGTAAAGCCGACGATCGAGGCTATGATGAAGTTGAACCCCGCTACCATATTGATGCCACGGCAATTTGCCTGATCGAGCACATGAAGGATTTCCTCGACCATTCGTAGGCTCGTGTGCGCATTCGTTACCATTTGAGGGCCGACTAGCGGCGCTATATTCGGATTGCGCTGAATAGCCTTTCGTATTCGAGATAGAACATTACGCAACTGCGCGCGCCAGTCCGGATTTCGTCGCGACGGCACAACGTTCTCGAGCGCGAGCGCCACTGCGCGGGAAAGAAGCTCGTTACGGCTCGGCACATGCCAGTAGATCGCCGTCGGAAAGACACCCAATCTCTTGGCAAGCGACCGCAGTGAAAAGGCATCCAGACCCTCCTGGTTGATGAGGTCTAGCGTCGCCTGAACGATCATCGTCGGGTCAAGCACCGCAGCCTCGGGCGCGCCCTTTCTCCTCGAGGCGGTTTTTTTCGTTCCGGAAGTCTCGCTCATTGCATCCACGACGGTCAGGCTCATCCGGACATGCTTACAGACCTGGCGGCACGTTCGCAATGCCGAGAACTGTACGGCGAACAATGTCTATTGTTCATCGTACAATTTAATGGCAAAGATGTGACATGGACCAGGTGGGTCCGGAGGGGAACTCAAAGATGATGCATTCAGGAGGAAGTTTCACGCGAGGCTGGAGCATCCGGACCGCGCTCGCCATGGGCGTGTCGATCGTATCATGTGGTCAGGCGCTGGCCCAACAGACGCCTGCCCCCCAGGACCAGCAGCCGGCAGCCTCGGGTACGGGGGTCGGCGTCGCGGCAGCGCCCGCCGCAGGAAACTCCTCTGGGGTGGCGGACATCGTCGTCACCGCCAACAAGCGCTCCGAGAATATTCAGAATGTCGGTATGTCGATCCAGGCGGAGAGCGGTGATACACTGCTGAAGCTCGGCGTCTTTGACACGGAATCGCTGCAAAAGGTGATCCCTGGCTTCACGGCGACGCCGAACAATTCCGGTACTAACGTCTACACACTGCGTGGTGTAGGCTTCCAGGATTCTTCTCTCGCAGCCAGCCCGACGGTCAGCGTCTATATAGACGAAGGGCCGCTCCCCTTTTCTGTGATGAGCAAGGGCGCTACGCTGGACCTGCAGCGCGTCGAGGTTCTTAAGGGACCACAGGGAACGCTGTTTGGAGAAAACGCGACGGGCGGTGCGATCAACTACATCGCGAATAAGCCTACCGACACCTTCCATGCCGGCGGAGCGGTCAGCTATGGCCGCTTCTCGGACGCGAAAATTGACGGCTACATCAGCGGCCCTATCACCGACACGCTCGACGCTCGCATTGCCGTTCAGTCACATACGAGCGGCCCGTGGCAGGAAGGCTATGGTCCCCAAGCCGGCCAGACGATCGGCGGCACCCATTTCTTCAACGGCCGCGGTGCTTTGCTCTGGAAGCCGTCCACCCGCTTCAAGGCGCTCCTGACGGTCGATGGCTGGCGAGACAACAGCTTCAATCAAGAGCCCCAGAAATACGGTATCGCTCAGACCGTCGCGAACCTGCCGATCAATCCGGCGCTGATCAATTATCCCAACGCGCCGCATAACGATCGCGCGGCTGGCTTCAACAGCTGCGTCAACTCGTCGGGCTTTGATCCAATCGCTGGGCAGGCGGCCGGCGCCGTCTGGCTCACGCCCAGTGGCGCAAGAGAGTCACAAGGACCCGGATCGGTCCTCTGGGGAGGTGGGCAACCTACGTCCTGCGTCTCGCCCCGCAACCACGACAGCCAATATGGTGCCAGCCTGCGTCTGGACTATGATCTCGGCGACGACATAACGCTCACCTCACTCACGGACTATCACAAGTTCACCCGCAAGGAGGGCGTCGACGGATCGGCAGTCCCCTACCAACAGACTAATGCTTACCTAACTGGTGGGATCAACACGATCTATCAGGAGTTGCGGCTCGCGGGTAAATGGGGTGGACGTGGGACCTGGCTGATCGGAGCCAATTACGAGCACGATAAAACCGTCGATCGCAACCTGCTTACGTTCAGCGGGTCTTCCGGCAACCCGTTGGGTTTGTCTTACGATTCGTCCGGATATGCTGCGCTCTTTGCGGGAAGTCCTAATTCGGTCGAGTTTCAGAATGGCAATTCATTCTTTGTGGCCGAAGGGCCGCTCATCGACTCGAATGTTCAGCGCACGAACACCTACGCCGCGTATGCGAACGCTGAGTACCCCATTTTTAAGACTTTAACTTTTCAAGTCGGCGCTCGCTTCACCCAAGAGAACAAGGCTGCGAACGGCTGCTCATATGACTCGGGCGACGGGACAATCGCAAACCTTCTTTACCTTGTCCAGCAGGCGGCCGGCGTCGCGAATCCCGTTCTGACTCCGCTCGGGGGGTGCGCAACGCTCGGTTCCGACCTGCACCCAAGCCTGAACGGATTCAACGAACATCTGAATCAACACAACGTATCTTGGCGCGCCGGGTTGAACTGGAAGGTCACGCCACAGACGTTGATCTACGCCAATATCAGCCAAGGGTATAAGGGTGGCTCATTCCCGACGATCCCGCTCGAGGCGATCGACCAATACAAGCCGGTCGTGCAGGAGCGGCTGCTGGCCTACGAGGCGGGCTTCAAGACCACGCTTCTGGACCGTCAGCTCCAGATCAACGGCGCGGGCTTCTATTATGACTACACCAACAAGCAGATTCTCGGCACAATCCCGAATGCCCTGTTCGGACCGCTGCAGGCGCTGGTGAACGTGCCGAAGTCGCACGTCATCGGTTTCGAACTGTCCGGCGCCTACTCGCCTGACTGGTTCCGAGGCCTCGTAATCTCGCCAGCCGTCAGCATGCAAAAGACAAGGATCGATTCTTCAAGCAAGAACGTGTGCACGGCCGATCTCGTATCTACCCTCGCGAGTGAGGGAGAGTCCTGCATCGCAGGCCACTACTACAACACCGATCCGTTTGGTCAGACTGCCGACCTGACCGGTGAACGGGCACCTTACGCCCCAGAGTGGCAAGCTACCGTCGATGCGGAATATGACTGGTCCGTACGCGACGATTTGAAGGCGTTCATCGGCGCAACCGCTCAGTATACCTCATCGACGAACTCTTCTTTTGTCAACCGCACGCCACGCCAGCCTGAGGGCCCGTACAATCTAGAAGGCGTGGCACCTAACGGATTTCTTCTTCATCCCAACGATCCACTGTTTATCAAAGCGTACACCGTGGTGGATATGCGCGCCGGTTTGACGAGGGGGCCCTGGCGTGCGGAGATCTGGGGCCGCAACCTGTTCAACAAATATTACTGGACCGCTGCTTATCAAGCCAACGACATCCTGGTCCGCTACACCGGTCGCCCAGTTACATACGGCTTCACGCTGAGTGTTAACTACTAAAACGCTTTCCTTCTCGGTTCACGGGCGCTTCGGTCACAGCCGGAGCGCCCGTTCTATATGAGCTCAAATCGACCGAGCCGGCACACGAAGCTGCGTGGCGGAAAACAAGGCCGGCCGAAAGAGACTGCGCGAGCCTGACTCGAAGCATTATCAGTCGTCCCGTACCCGGCGATCTCAACATGCCGAGTTATGGAACGGCCGCCGATAGCGGTGATATAGACGCACTACGGAGCTCGGGGGCGAAGCTGCTTGTCTGAACGGGCCTAAAAGAGAGACGATCGCCGATCGAAGGTAGTCTCGTCTATGACCCGCGATATCTCAGGCTTAGCGACGCGAGCCGACGGGGTTAGGGGCAATTCGGAGACAAGCTTCCAATAACGAGGAACCTTGAAGGCAGCCAGCCGCTCTGCCATGAAGCCAATCAGATCGGCGAGCTCAGCCGACCCGTCAGTGATGACCAGCGCCATGACCTCCTCGTTGCGAACCGGGTCCGGCACCGATACGCATGCTGCCAACTCGACCGCCGGGTGCTGTTGAAGAATAGTCTCAAGCTCGACCGCGGCGATGTTCTCGCCGGCCCGGCGGATCATGTCGCGCTTCCGCCCGACAAGCGTGATCGCACCGCCTTTGTCACTGATTGCGAGATCGCCAGTATGGTACCAGCCGTTGCGGAAGACCTCCGCTGTCTCGACAGGCAGCTGCCAATATCCCCGCATCATGCCAGGCCCTCGTGCGACGAGCTCACCGACGGAACCCTTGGCCACCGATTGGTCTTTATCATCGACGATGTCCACCTCCCGGTGGGCGAATGGTGTCCCGATCGATCCCGTGCCGACATATTTATCGTGCTCCGCGAGTGCTACGCGAATGTCGGCCCCAGTTTCCGTCGATCCGTAGCCCTCAATCCATGGACAACCGAAGCGTTCTTCTATCTCAGCGTGACGTGAGGCCGGAATGGCAGAACACATCGCTGCACGCACCCGGTGCTTTTTATCGTTCTCTGTTACGGGAGAGGACAGCATCATGAGCGGCATCGCCGCGAGACAATAAAAGAAGGTCACCTCGTAATGGGCGATCTTCTGCCAGAATTCCGATGGTCGAAAGCGCTCGAGAACCACAAGCTTCGAGCCGGACCGTAGGGTCAGTGCGAGCGCCCATTGCGGATCGATGTAGCTGAACGCCTGTGCTGTCAGCATGATGTCTGCGGGTGTGACGTCCAGCACCTCCCGCCCCATAGCCTCGCTGTGCTCCACCCAATATCGATGAGTGAGCATGCAGCCCTTCGGCAATCCGGTCGTCCCAGATGTGAACTGTAGGTTGGTAACGTCCTCGGATTGGGGCGGTCGCCCGTTGAACGGCTCTGCTCGTTCAAGAAGAAGGTCGAAACCGTCTGAGTCACCGACGACGAAGATGCGTTCGAGATGGGGCCGCTGATCCGCGATGCTCCGAAACAGCGGCTCACGTTCTATGTCGCAAATCAAGAACTTGGCCTGGCTGACCTCGCAGATGTGCAGGGCATCTTCGCCGCGGTAGGCGATATTCAACGGGACGGCCACGCCGCCTGCTTTCAATACGCCAAGCCAAGAGAGTGGATAAGCGGGCTGGTTCGACATACTGATGCCGACGCGGTCTCCAGAGGAAAGCCCCAACGTCGTCAAGTTGCTCGCGATATTACCGATTTTCCGATGTAGATCCTCGAAGCTGATTTTCGTTCCACAACGGTCAAACTCCAGTGCAGTCCGATCCCCCCAGTGGCTAGCCGCTTTTTCTACCAGTTCGATGAGGGTGGTCACTGCGCTTCATTTCCCTTCAGCGCCGCCTTCATGCGGGCGGCGGTGTCTTCTGAACCGGCGGCCTCAAGGCAAGCCGCGCTTTCGTTTGCGATTGCAGCGAGTAGGAGACCCTTGGTGGGCTCGCAGAGCGCGCGTTTGACCCACCGAACCATATCCGACGGCTTCGCAGCGATTTCACCGGCGAGCCGCGTCGCCTCTGCCAGCGCTCCGCCGCTCGGCGCGATGTGAGACGCCCATCCCATCTGCAAAAACTCGGCCGCCGGCACCTTGCGACCAGAAAACATGATGTCGGCAGCTCGCGGTTGGCCGACTCGCTGCGGCAGCAGGTAGGTGGCGCCGCCGGAGAAGAACGTGCCATAGCCGACTTCGGGGAAGAAACCCCTGGCGCTCTCGCCCCAGACCGTAAGGTCGCAGTTCAACGTCCAAGAGAGACCGGCACCAACGGCCCAACCTTCGACTGCGCCGATCACCGGTTTGGGACCGAACATGATGTTCGAGGTGACCTCCTGGATGGCCGCGATCTGGCGGGCGACCGCCGCTATACCTTCTTCTAAAATCTCACCCTGAGCCTTGAGGTCGTCCCCAGCGCAAAAGGCGCGCCCTTCACCGGTCAGAACGATGCACGCAACGTCCGTCGCGGTCTGAGCCTCTACCAATGCGCTGTTCAAATCGTGGAGAAGCCCCATCGTAATGGCGTTGAGGTTTTCTGGGCGGTTCAATGTGATGACGCACACTTGGTCGGCGAGTGCTGTGGAAACGGTGGACATGTCGGAGCTCCTGAGTTTTTCGGATCATGTTTGATCGGCTCGGCTTGAGCGGGGCGCGATCGGCATCCTCTCTGAGCGGCGGCGTTGCTTCAGGGGTGCTCTTTGCCAGCCTGCGGCCCGCTCCAACATCCGATTAGGTCAGGCCGCATCAATCTACTCCCCTCCGCGTTTCTGGTCCGCTAGGATGCCACGCAAATGTACGATGGACAAGGTCTGTTGTACGCCGTACAGGTCGGGCCAGTCGGCCGCTGCTTAAACGTGGCGATGCGGCGGGGGGGGAGGAAGGCGCAGGTCTGTGGCGGAGCGCCCGATCTGGCCAGCGTCGGAGGTCAGAAAATGGAAAAGATTGGGCGCAAAACCCGCTACGCTTCGGACGTCGAGGTTGGTAGCCTTGAAGCTTGGTTTCGATCCGCCGCGCGTTCCCTTGTCGATTATGTTCGCTTTTGCTCGATGATCGTATCGCAATGGTATGGCACCACCGTAGGTGGGAACGCCTCCGCATGAGCGGCGACATCGACACGTCGCGCGCCTCGCTTCGTTCGTTTGCTGCCGCGGACATCGGGGCCTATGCCGTGGGTTCGCTCGGGACGGGGATTTTTTCGACAGTTCCCACCGTGCTGCTGCTGTTCTACTGCACCGAGACCCTGAAGATTGCGCCGGGCCTGGCGGCGATCGTACTGTTCGTCCCGAAATTCTGGGCGATCATTTGGGATCCGACGGTCGGTCTCTGGTCCGACCGAACGACATCAAGACTAGGCCGGCGCACCCCTTTTCTCGCGGTCGGATCGGTCGGGATCTTCGCGTCGTTCCTCGCCGTCTTTCACACGCCGACCACCAGTCCCGGCAACGCCTTTGTCTGGATCGTCATAGCCTATTTCTCGCTGGCCACGCTGTATTCGGTTTTTGCAGTTCCTTATATCGCTCTGCCCTCCGAACTCGGTACTACGCCAGCCCTGAGATCGGCGCTGGTGTCCACGCGAATGATGACCGCGTCGCTTGGAAACCTTGCCGGTGCCTCGTTTGCGCCGATGCTTGTGCAATATTTTGGCGGGGGACACGTCGGATACGCGAGCATGTCGTGGGTGCTCGCTTTAACCTGCCTCATAGCGACGATGGGGCCTATTCTCGTTATGCGCGGCCGAGAGCAGGAAGGAACCTCGCACCGCAAGGCTAGCTTTGTCGGCCAACTGACCGTCGCGGTCTTGAATCCCGAGTTTCGTCTTCTTGGGTTGAGCTACGTGCTGCAGATCGGCGCCACCGGCGCATTTATCGCTATGGTTCCTTATCTCATCACCAAGGTCGCCGGGCAAACGGAGGGGCAAGCGGGCGTCGCTCTTGGGCTCATGCTGCTCGTTGCTACGGTGGCATCACCGATTTGGGGGTGGCTGGGAACGCGATACGGGAATCGAGCGGCGAACATATGGGCGCTAGTGCTGTATGCCGCTGGGCTAGCGGCACTTGGAGCCGCGGCGTTCACGCATGCCCCCTATATTGCACTCCAGGTAATTTTCGCCGTTCTGGGCTTTCCGTTCTCGGCCACGCAGGTGCTGCCATTCACGCGGCAGGCCCACATCGCCCATGCGGCCGCCACAGCCACCTCTTCAGCAATGGAGGGCGCCTACGCCGGCTCTTGGACAGCGGTGGAAAAACTTGGGCTCGCAGCGGGCCCTTCTATAGCCGCGCTCTCGCTATCGGCCATGGGTAACCACGTCGCGGCTGACGTTCCGGCCTATCTCGCGACGGTAGCACCCTTCATACTTCTTCTGAGCATCGTGCCACTAATACGTATGGATCGAGGGAAAGAGCCTGCATGATCGAACCGACGGCGAGCGATCGTGTAACATCGGTCCGGCGACGAGTTCGATGGCAAGTTTTTGCGGCCGGAGCCGGGAGTGCGGTATTCTGCGCGGCAGCGGCAGTCGCTTGGCTCAATTCGCCCGTGACCGGCGCAACGGCGTGGAAGCCGACGCCTGTTTTGGCAAGTTGGTCTCATATGCCAGGAGGATTGGACGCACTCTCCAAGCCCGCTCGCTTCCAGTGCGATGGCATCGGCCCCGAGGCGATCGCGGTAGACTCAAAGACCGGCGAGGTCGCCACCGGATTCAGCGATGGACATATCCGTCTGGTGGCGGGGGTCTCAGCGCCAAGAACCATCGGATCGACTTATGGAGTACCCTTAGGCGTGGGTTTCCTGGGCGACGCTTCAATCGTTGTTGCTGATGCAAAGCGCGGGCTTGTGCGCGTGGACCGCAAGGGCCGAGTTTCCGTCCTATCGAGGATGAGCGACGGCGTTCCTATCCGCTATGCCGACGGCCTCGTCGTGGACGGCACCGGGCGATACGCCTATTTCACAGACGTCTCCACCCGCCGGAAACTTGGCGAAGACGTTCTCGAGCTGGTCGAACACAGGGGCACGGGCAGGCTCCTGCGCTTCGATACGAAAACGCGCCAAACGACGACGCTCATGTCCGGCCTACAGTTCGCGAACGGCGTGGCGCTCGGTCCCAATGATGAGTTTATCGTCGTCGCGGAGATGGGAGCCTATCGAATCCAACAATATTGGTTGAAGGGGCCTCTGAGCGGGAAGTCGCGGGTCTTTGCCGATGGTCTGCCTGGGATCCCGGACAACATCACGTTCAACGGGAGAGACAGATTTTGGGTGGGCCTACACAATCCGCGCCTCGACATTCTCGACCGGCTGGCAGGATATCCGACCCTGCGAAGGCTGCTTTACGCGCCGATCTCTCGCGCGCTCGATTCGTCGGATCCTGGTTCGAGAGCCGTAGGTCTTAGCTTGGCAGGGATTCCAGTGGCGTACCTACGCGGACGCGGGCCTCACGCTTACGGACCGGTTACCGAAGTGCACCAAGTCCGGAATACTCTTTTGATTGGCTCCGACACCGCGCCCTGTCTTGCAGCGATACCTGTCCCTGCCGCGCGGTAGCCGTCTTGGCAGCCGTGGCCTCATGATGTCCGGGAGGTAGACGAGAGGCCGTCAACGCGAACCTTTTGGTCGGGCTCGTCGCCGGCCGACCGCGCATGAACTGCCAAAGTCATCGCCACATCCATTTGAGCGTTGCCGAGCGTGCGGAAGATATCGGGCAGGGTTTCGACCGCTATAAGCAGGGCAAGCGGCTCGATCGGAACCCCGATAGCGAGACAAATCGGCGCAATCGATGTGGCGAAACTAACCTGGCCCGGAAGACTGACCGCCCCCATCGAGGTCAGTATCGACGCAAGGATCGCTACGGCCCATTGTGCCGGTCCCAGAGGAACGCCGTACCAGTTGGCGACATAAAGTACGACAGCGAGGTTCATTGCTGGACCGGTGACGCGCATCAATGCGACGGCCATGGGGAGAACAAGACCCGCCGTGGATTCTGGTACGCCAAGAGCTTCGCACCGCATCACCATCAACGGTATGCAGGCGAGAGAACTTTGTGTGCTGACGGCAAGAGCCTGGACAGGCGCAACTTCGCGGGCAAAGCGCTGAAGCGGAACGCGCCCGGCGGCGGCGGCGAGGGGATAAGCGAGCAATCCGACCACCACGCCCACGGCTGAGACGATCAAGACATAGTGGAGCAGCGCTCCGAACGCGGCAGCTCCCGAGCGAGCACCCACCACGAACGCCAGACAAAACACGCCCGCCGGCGCCAGCTTCAACACCCACTCGATCACGACCACCATGGCATCCGCTAACGCTGAAAAGATCGCGGTAAGGGTAGCGCGGGGGGCCGGCGCAAGTCTCGTGAGCGCGAATGCGAAGGTGCCGGTGAATACGAGCAGCGGAAGGATCGCGTCGTTTGCTGCGGCCGCAACGGGATTGCTCGGTACTATCGTGCGGAGGAAGGCAGTAAACGGAGGAACTTGACCGACAGCAGGCGCACTTCCCATCGCCGCCTTCAGCGCAATCGCTGACGAGATCGGCATCGGTAGGGCGGAAAGCAGGAGCGGCGTTAGCACTGCTCCGATCGCCGCCGACGTGCTCATCAGTACGAGGATGAATATGATGGATCGAGCCGCGATCCTCCCAGCACGCGCAGCCTCCGTCGTCTTAGCCACCCCAGTAACGAGGAGGGCGACGACGAGAGGCACGATGGTCATGCGCAGCCCGTTGAGCCATAGGGTACCGATTGGATCAGCGATATCGGCTGCCGCCCTCGCGACTTGCGGGTTAGCTGCCGCAACGACGATACCCGCCATGATGCCAACCGCGAGCGCGAGTAGAATCCGGGTCGCGCTCGACATGCCGTTATGCCCGCTCGGTATCAGCGGAAACGCGGGTGATGATGTCGAGCGCGGCCTGTGCGGCGGCAATGTCTTGAACGGCAATGCCCGACGAATCGAAGATTGTGATCTCCTCAGGGGTCTTGCGCCCATCGCGGCCGTTCAGGACCGCACCTAGCGTCTGAGACTTAAGTTCATCGAGCGATAACTGACCTGCCTTGAAGGCGTTCTGAGACTCTCCAATCAGCACTGCCTGCTCAGCATGATCGACAAAAAGCCGCGCACTGCTGACAAGTTCGAGCGGCAACTCCATTTTGCCAGCGCGATCCGCGCCCATCGCGGAAATGTGGGTGCCGGGCTTAACCCAAGAGGCATCGAACAGCGGTGATGTGGCTGGTGTGGCGGTCACGATGACGTCCGCCTGGCGAACCGTATCTTCCATGCTTGCCAGCTCGATCGTCCTCCCCGTCCGCTCTCTCAGCCGCTCTGCAAACGCGTTTGCTCTCTCGCCCGAACGTGCGTGCACGATCACGCGCTCGATGCCGCGAACCGTGCAGACCGCTTCGATCTCTGACAGCGCCTGACCGCCTGCGCCGACGACGCCGAGAACCGACGCGTCCGGCCGTGCGAGCTCCCGAACAGCGAGAGCGTCGGCCGCCGCCGTCCGCAGCCCGTTCAGGTAATTGGCCTGCACCACCGCTCGTGGTGCCGAGGTGAGGTCGTCGAGCAGAAGTGTGATGGACGTATGGGTAGGGAGACCGCGCTGCCGATTGCCGGGGTTGCCGGTCCCGGCCTTGACACCGAGCGCGCCGGTAGAGCCATCTCGTCCCGATTTGATGCCCAGGGAATGAGTGGGATCCGATCCAGATCCGCGCACGACCGGAAAGACGGCACTCTCGCCGCGATCAAGCGCCTTGAAGGCTGCCTCGACGGCGATGATGATTGGTCCAATTGTAACATGCCGTCTGACTTCGTCTTCAGTAATCACAAGCATTGATCTTCTCCGATTGGCCTCAGCGGAACCGCCGCAGCGCCGGTGGTATCGAAAGTTTCTACGACCAAGGGGTCAGGCGCCGATCCTGCACCAGCATCGCGCGGGATCGATGATCTCGGCGCGCGAAATGCCAAGGTCGATCGCGATGCCATGGGCCAGCTCCAGCAGGCCGCTGTCGGTGCCCGGTGCGCCGATTATCTGCATGCCGATAGGCAGCTTTCCGGGTGGCCGTGGGAGCGGGATGTTGACGAGCGGGAGCCCAAACGCCGTCCAGAGCCTGATGTGGTCCGACGGGCCCGTGCTGGCTAACCCGGGAGGAGCAGTGATTCCGCAAGTTGGGGCGAGAACGGCGTCGTACCGCGAAAGGATGGACCCAAATAAAGCCGGTTGAGCACGACGCAACCGCGCTCGGGCCTCTTCCTCAGCGATAGGTCCACGTTGCTGAGCTCGATTATAAGCCTGAAGCACTTCGGGGCTGACCAGGTCGGGATAGCCTCGCACCTCCTCCGATAGGCTTCTACTTGCTTCTGCCTCATTGATGATGACATGATCGGACGCCACGGTCGAAAGCTCAGCGGGTAACTCGAAACTTGTTATCCGCCGACCGGCGTTAACTAAAGTTGTCCTGGCGGACAGCAAAGCAGCCTCGACTTCCGAGTCGATCGGATAAGGCGTATCGCACCACCCGATGCCGTTTCGGGCAATAGTAGGGGCCGCGGCGACCGCTGGCATGAGTACGTCCGCAAGCACGCTGAGATCCTCGACAGAGCGAGCGAACCATCCAGCCGTGTCGAAGCTCGGAGCGTGAGCGAGCACGCTCTCCAATGGAACGCGGCCGAACGTCGGTTTGAAGGCGAAGACGCCGCAATAGCTTGCAGGTTTCAAGACTGAGCCCGCAGTCTGTGTTCCAAGTGCGAGAGGAAAGAAACCCGCAGCTAGGCCGGCAGCTGATCCTGCGCTCGAGCTGCCTGGTGTGTTCTCAAGTGCGTAAGGGTTTCGGGTTGGCCCTGTGTGGCTATAGGCGAATTCCGCGGTGTGGGTCTTGCCGATTATAACTGCGCCCGCCGCCTTCAATCGCGACACGATCCAGGCGTCGCGCGCAGGCCGGCGACCCTCATATATGGGTGAGAAGAATTCCGTCGGGTAATCAGCGGTGTCGATGACGTCCTTGATTGCCACAAGTCTCCCTGCCAAGCGCCCCCTTCCGCAAGATTGCGAGTATTCGGATCGGACACGTTGTTCGTCAAAGGCCGCGAATGCCTGCACGATCGGCTCGAAGCGGCTGATCCGCCCGAGATGATATTCCAGGACCTCATTTTCGCAGCTGCTTCCAGCGCGCAAATCGTTATCGATATGCAGCGTCGATAACGTCATGAGCCGCTCGCGAACAGCTCATCGTCATTCGACATTGATTTGAATTCGAGGGCGTTGCCGAACGGGTCCATGAAGAAGAGAGTCGCCTGCTCGCCGACATGCCCAACGTATCGCACCTGCGGCTCGACCACGAAGCGCACGTTGGCGTGACGAAGGCGGTTTGCGAGCTTCGTCCACTCGTTCCGGTCGAGCACGACGCCGAAGTGCGGTACCGGAACGTGAACACCGTCTACCGATCCACAGGGTGTTGCCTCCGGTAGATCGTCGGAAAGATGGGCGACGACCTGATGGCCATATAGATTGAAGTCGACCCACTCGCTCGCGCTTCGGCCCTCGTTGCAGCCGAGGAGATCTCCGTAGAACCGTCTCGCCTCGGAGAGATCTGAGACCGGGACTGCGATGTGAAAGGGGCGAACCATGCGAGTATTCCTTGAAATAGACCACCGTCTGCACGGTACGATGTCCGCTTGTTTGCGACGGCCGTCAGGTCATGTCGGAGAGCTCAAGCGGAGAATTGAGGGCGCGCTCGAAGGTATCCGCATCTACGTTACCTCCAGAGGCGATTACCACCACGGTGCGGTTTCTAAGATCGAGCTTGCCCGAGAAAGCGGCGGCCAACGCCGCTGCCCCGCCCGGTTCGATCACGAGTTTGAGCCACCGGAAGGCAAGCGCCATCGCCCGAAGCACCTCTCGATCATCGACGGTCAGCACCCCGTTCAGCTTGACCCGATTGATGGAAAACGTCACCTCGCCGGGAGTGGCTGAAAGCAACGCGTCGCATAATCCACCGGCGGTCCGAGCGTTGGTTTCACGGCGGCCAGACGCAAAACTACGGGCGTGATCGTCGAACTCGGTCGGCTCGACGCCATAGCAGGCCGTCCCAGGCATCGTCGCTTCGAACGCGAGGGCGGTCCCCGCTATCAGACCACCGCCTGAAACCCCGGAAAGGACTACGTCGGCGGTGAAACCCAGCTTCTTGAGGTCTTCGGCCGCTTCTAGCCCGGCGGTGCCTTGGCCAGCGATGATGAACGGATCCTCGAACGGATGGACAAGTATAGCGCCGCTCTCAGCCAGGGCTTTGGCGGCAACCTCCTCGCGGCTTTCCGTGTGCCTGTCGTATAGAATGACGTCGCCGCCATAGCGCTTGGTGGCCTCGATCTTCGTTTTCGGCGCGTCCGAAGGCATGACGATCGCAGCCGTTGCGCTCATCAGGCTCGCTGCTTTCGCGACCGCCTGCCCATGGTTGCCAGATGAGAAGGCGAGGACGCCACGCTTCTTCTCCTCGCTCGTAAGCCGGGATATTCGGTTATAGGCTCCCCTGAATTTGAATGAGCCGGTTCTCTGCAACGGCTCGGCCTTGACGAACAGGCGTGCACCCAGAACCGAGTCAAGAACCTCGCTGTTTAGAAGCGGGGTACGAACGGCGACGCCGGCAATCTGCTGCTGAGCATCCTCGATATCGTCGAAATTTGGCGAAGCCATTGTTTTTCAGACCCTCCGAAGCTCGCGCCTGCTTACGCCTCTGTAGGCCGCGCACCGACATCCTGTCCAGCGTACAATTAGCGGTAAGGCTCAGATGACATCCATTGGGCATACACTAGGTGAGCATCATCGTAGGATGATCCGCGGGTACGGACGGTGCGGCCCATGATTCGAGGCCAGCACTGAAGGAACCATGGACCTTCGTGCCGTCGAGGAGATCACGAGGGCGAGACCGTCCAGCCGACAATAATTACCTTGATGTTGCATATTCCTGTACGGTGGACAATAAGGAGCGTGCGGTGTACAGCCGCAAGGTGCAGAGACCAGCGTGATTTGACGACTGGAACAAAGGCTCGCTCAAATCTCGGAGGGCGAAAACGGGTCAGTCGATCGGTCGCGAAGCGGCCACAGAAACTGGATCGCTCTAAATCCTGTCGCGACTCCCCGATAGTCCAGAAAGTCGGAACGAAGGAAAGGATGATGCAAATTTCGCAATTGATAAATTGCAAAATCATTACGCAGATTTCCATTACTAATAAGTCATTGATCTACAAGTTGGTGCATGTAGCTCAAAGTCTTCTTTATTTCTAGATAGGGCCGATTTGGCACGGTCATGATTGATAGATTTTATCTCCCGAGCGCCTTCAATTTTCGAGATATGGGTGGGTATCCCACCAAGAACGGGCGGCGTGTAAAGCGGGGCACGTTGTATCGGTCAGGTACAATGTCGATGCTTACCCTAGAGGACGAGCGCCAGCTCGCGAGTTTGGGGATCGCCGTTGTGTGTGACTTGCGGCGGTCGGGAGAGCGGGCCGCGCAACCGACCCGCTGGTGCGAGGCGGCTGGGGCGCGGTATCTTTATCGCGACTATACGGCGTCGAGCGGTGTGCTCGGCGAGTTGCTACGAAGCACGGAAACATCGCCCGATTCCATGCGCGCTGCCATGCTGCAGCTCTATCGAGACATCGCTTTGGATCATGCTTACTCGTTTCGGATGTTGTTCAGCCAGCTCCTTAGAGGAAATTTAGCTCTTCTTTTCAATTGCTCTGCAGGAAAGGACAGGACTGGTGTTGCGGCGATGTTGCTTCATCACGCCCTAAATGTCCCTCGCGAGTGCATTCTCTCAGACTACCTGATTACGAACGAGGCTGACTTCGACCGGATCATTGCGACAAGCCGGGTGATGAGCGAAGCGGCGCGGACGCGACCAAAGGTTCTCGAGCCGTTGCTCGCGGCCCATCCGGACTATTTGGCAGCTTTCATTGATGAGCTGGATGAGAAACATGGCGGGATCGATCAATATCTTGCTGATCATGTGGGTGTCGACGTCGCGGCGCAGCGCAGCTTGAGGGAAATCCTTACAGAATAGAGGGGAGCGACGATGCTCGCGATATCTAGGAATCCTTAAGGTATGCCGAGAAAACTTCTATTCACTGGGGCGGCGGCGCCGCGACAACGTCGCGACCGATTCCGACCCGATTTTAAGCAACTCGAGACCTTTCTCTTGGTTGCCGAAACCCGCAGCTTTGCTGAAACTGCTCGTCAACTCGGCATCACCCAACCCGCTGTGAGCCAAACGATTGCCAAGCTCGAAGAGATATACGGCGGCGACCTGTTCGAGCGACACCGCGGATCGCCGGTCGCACTAACGCTGATGGGTCGCGCGATCCTGCCAAAGGCGAAGCTGCTCCTCTTCATGGTCGACACGCAGATCGACCGCGCAGTCACCATCGCGCAGAGCATGGCCGGTTCGCTCACGATCGGCTTCACGTCCGGTCTGGCGTGCGGTCCGCTGCGCGCGGGTATTGCCGAGTTTCACGGGTCGCGACCTGACGTCGAACTGCGATTCGTCGAAGGTTCACCGAACGAGCTGCACCGGCAGCTGAACGAGCGCACGCTTGACATCATGTTTACCGGAATGCTGCCACACCTCGGCGGCGGCCCCAATGTACAGGAACGGCTCTGGGACGACCGCCTGTTCGTCGCGCTCAAGGAGGATCACCCCCTTACCGCCAACGACAGCCTTCGCTGGACGGATGTCTCGACATTGCCGATCATCCTCCCCGCGCATCACGGCGACCTGTCCTACTACCGCGCGATTTCCGCCCGGATGGGCGATCTGCCCTTCGAGTGTCTTTCGCACGACGTCTCTGCCGGGGCGATCATGGACTTGGTCAATCTCGGCCTCGGCGTCACGATCGTCTGCACGTCCGCTACCGTTCCTCACGCCGGCATCGTCTATCGCCCCATCGTCGACAGCAATGCGCTGATCGCCGCCGAGGCGATCTGGCCGAAGGACGATCGCAATCCGCTTCGCCACCGCTTGCTCGTCTGCATTCGCAAGCACGCCAGCAGCGAATGGACGACGCGCATTCCGAGCTAGCGCGGCTCCCCGAGCAGAGTGATAAGGTCGCACGGACTGACGGCAAGCGCCGCTGCGAACGTGCCGAGCAGCGTTACGCTCGGCGACACCCTGCCGCGCTCGATCGAGCCCAGGTAGCGCAGACTGATGCCCAACACATGCGCCATTTCTTCCTGGGTCCGCCCGGAATCGTTCCGTATTCGGCGAAGATTGGTGGATAGAGCGAGCTTGAGGTCCATCCACCACTTGATCACAGCGTCGGTATGATCGTTCTAGGAACGATCGTGCCGATTCGTTATGGACTGCCAAGCGCGCTATCTGGCGGAAAGAACATGGCGGAGAGGTCAAGAATGGGCGACCAACGGCGCGAAGAGGCGGAGCGTCTGATCATGCTTGCAAAGGGATTGCTCGATCGACCCCAAGAGGAGCTTGTCGTCCTCCATCTCGATCAAGCTGTCGAAGTCCTGCACCTTGTGATCGAAGAAGAGCGCGCGCGGTCGCGCTAGCGCGTTTGGCTCTGCGCGCCCTCCATCCAGGGCGCGAGCACCAGATCACGGCTCACCAGCACACGCACGCGCGCGCCGGGTCGCACCGTGATCGTCGGTTGTACATCAAGCTGACGCGACACGATCTTGTCACCGGCCGTTTCGACAGAACGGCCTGCGCTCTCGCGGATTGCAAAAGCTATGTCGGCATTATTGCCGCCTGCCGTGGCTGCGTTCGCGCCCACACCGAAGAGCGTCGAGAGCAGTCCCGCGGTCAGGAGCTTGCCGGTATGGTTGTTGACGCGATCCGCGAACCCCGACTGGCCTGCGCCGTCGGTGCCAATCATCCGATCCAGATCGATCGAACGCCCGTCGGGCAGGATCATGCGCGTCCACACGACCAGAGCGCGCGATTGGCCGTAGCTCACCCGCGCATCATATTCGCCCATCAGGCGCGTTCCCTGCGGGATGAGACGCGTCCCGCCGGTCGCGCTATCGAACACGTCTTCCGTCACTTGAGCGACCACCTCGCCGGGCAGATCGGACGCCAAGCCAGTCATCAGCGCGGCCGCGATCGTGGAGCCCGCCAGCACGACGTACCGGCCCGCAGGCTCCTCCAGCCGACCACCGTTAACGGCCGGCGCCACTCGCCCGCTCCCGGCCAAAAACGCAGCCTTCCGATCCTGTGCATCGGCGGCGCTTCCGGAGCCAACGCTTCCGTTTGCGACTGCCGTCGGCGTCGCGGCAGCGTCCGCCGTTTCCGGCGACTGACGAACACCATCGCTGGCGAACAGCTTACTCGCTCGGGCACTCTCCTGTCGCTGGCGCCTTTGCTGAAGCGTAGCCTTCCGCTCGCCATCGGCGGGTGTATTCGCCTGCGGCTCGGACGCGGACGATGGTGGGAGCGTTGCCGATCCAGGCATTTCGGTGCCGGGCGGCGGCATCTTGCTCGCTGCTGCGCGTTGCGCCGCGCTATAGTCCTTCGGTGCGGTGGCGAGCGCGTCGCTGACTTGGGCGTGGTTGATCGGCACCTGCTCGGGGGCATCCACGTGCCGATGGCTCGACGTCAGCGCGATCACGAGCGCGGTAGCGATGCCGAGCGCCCCCAAACCAGCCGAGGTCGCCAGCACGCGGCGCGACAGGCGGCGAGGCATCGGCGGCGTAGCCCGGGTTGCAAGCCGCGGCTCAGGCGGCGGCCCCGCCGGCTCGACCGCCGGGGCGTCCAGGTCGGCCGCGCTCACGAGGCGCGTTCCATGGTGCGGGTGATCCGCACCACCTTTTGCTCCTTGGTGCCGAGCCGCAGCTCCGCAGTCGCAAACAGCCGGTCGATGACAAGGTAGCGGCCCGACACGCGGTAGTTGACCAGCTCGATCTTGCCCTTCTCGCCGAGAAGGAACAGCGGCGGCAATTCGGTCCGCGCTATGCCCTCCGGCATCAGGACGTAGGTCTTGGCACCGTCGTCGAACACCTGCGCCGGTCGCCACGGCACATTCGGGCCCGTCAGGCGATAACCGAAGTTGAGTTTCGCCGGATCGATCCCGACCTGTACCTGGGTCGCGGCATGTACCTCCGCAGTCTCTTTGGCGTGCTGGATCGCTATCAACTCATCCTGCGGATAGGACCAGCCAACGCTCGCGAGATAGACCTGGGCGGTCGAACGCAGCTCGACATGGTAGGTTCGCTTATTGGTGTTGATCACGAGGTTGGTGGCGAGACCAGGATCGGTCGGCTTGACCAGAATATGGGTGCGCCTTGTCGCGCCAACGCCGCTCGCCGCCTCACCGATCACCCAGCGCACCGTGTCGCCGGCTGCGACCGCGCCGGTGTCGGAAAGCGTTTCGCCCTCTTGGAGCATGATGTCGGTGACCTGGCCGATCGCGGCGGTCACGACGTAGAGACCGCCCGGCGCGTAAACGAACAGCTGGGTCGCACCCTGCCAGCCCGCTGGGCGCGGGTTGATCCGTGCGGCCTGAGTCGCGGCCGCAACGGGGAGCGATGGCCTTGTCTCAGCGGCCGCGATCGCAGGAACGAGCAGGCTTGTGGCGAGCAAGATAGCGCGCATGATCATTCTCCGAGGTTCTGGGACCAGTTGATGGTGTGGACGTAGAGGCCGAGCGGGTTGCGGCTGAGCGTCGCCTCGTCGGTGGGCGTTTTGACGACGACAGTCAGGATCGCGGTCCAATGTGTGGTGCTGCTCAGCTGACCATGGTCGTAGCGGCGTTCGTCCCAGGCGATGCGGAAGCTGTCGGCGGACGCACGCACGACGTTGCGGACGTCGACCGCCACCTGGGTGTCGGCGAGATGCGCGAACGGGTCTGCTCCCCGCGCATAATCATTGAGCGCGGCGGCCCCCTGCTCGGTCGTGAACGCATAGGCGCTTTCAAGATTCTGGCGGAGCACGATCGGATCGGCGGGCCGCGAGCGGACGTTCTCGATGAACCGTGCCAGGTGCCAAGCGACCTGCGGATCGGTCGGCTGATAATGATCGAGCGCCGGCGCGACGCTGCGCGCGGCGCCAAGCCGATCGACCTCGACGACATAGGGCACGATATGCGTGCCGAAGCGCAGGCGAAGATTGTCGGTAACGCTCAGCGTCAACAGCGCGGTCGCGCCGAACGCCATGTAGCGCCAACTGCGCGCCTGGACGCGGGCTGAGCCAATACGGTCATCCCATGCCTGCGCGGCACGCTGGTACGGCGTCTCGGGCTGGGGTTCGCGGCTATAGCGCGGTGACGGGCGGCGGAACGGGTTCATGTCACTTTTCCTCGCTCAGAGAGACGTGGGTTGCGCCGCCGCCGCTGTCAGCGGCCCGCAGGCTGTGCGCGGCCATGGTCGCGCCCTGGGTCATCGCCTGCCGACGTTGCAGCCTCCTTGCCCAGCCGGGAGCGGGAGCCGGTGCTGCGCTGCCGCTCCCGCCTCCCGGTGCGCCGCCGGGGGCGGACGGCGCACCGCCGGAAGGTCCCTGGGGAGCGGAAGGACCTCCGGACGATCCACCGGGGGAAGCGGCGGATCGGGAGAACATGGCGGCAGCGGCCGAGCCGCCGCGCGCGGCGACGCCGGTCGCACTTGCGACGCCCATGCCGGCCGCAACGC
>CAXTOI010000010.1:0-22526 GCA_964245645.1 uncultured Novosphingobium sp.
GGGCGTTCATCCATTCCGTTGGCCAAGATCCGCCGACCCGGCGCCCCAACGACAGTCCTTTCGGGCTCGGCGGATCGGTTTGGAGCGTCGACGGCGCCCACGCCACCGCTGTAGCCAGAAAGGTGCAAACCGGAACGGTGGGGGTCAATGGTTACCTTCCCTCGATCGGGGCTCCTTTTGGTGGCGTGAAGGCTAGCGGCATGGGCCGCGAGTTCGGACCGGAAGCCTTGAATGCCTATCAGAACACAAAATCCATCTATGTCATGGGGTAAGCAGCAGTTGATCTGCACCGACTCGCGAACTTTGAATGCATCTGCGAACACGAGATCGCGGGGGCTGGATGGCAGCCAATCTAGACCGATTCCAGCAAAATTTGAAACCGGTCTTGCGTCCGGAAATGCGACAAAACAAAAGCCTAGAGTATCGCTTCGGTGCAATCGGAGCGGGAAATACTCTGGCCGACTAAGTCCTCAGCCCTTCAATGACCAGCTCAAGCAGGTGTTTGCGCCTGTCTGGCTTGAAGCCCTCACGATCGCAGAGCCACGCTACGGCGACAACCAGCGACAGGAGGTCCGTACCCCCTACTTTCGGCTTTATCGATCCAGTGCGCTGCGCGCTGCCGACCAGCGCGTCGGCCGACCTCTGCAGCGCAACACACGCTTGATGAAGCGACGAGGAGGGATCACGAAGCTTCTCCACCACGGCCGCGGCGAGGCCCGGGTGTGCAGCCGTGCTCGCGGCCAGTTCGTCCATCCAACGCTCCAACGCGGCGAGAGGGTCCTTGGCCGCTCCCAGGCTACTAGCTCTCTCCGTCAACTCATCGAAACTGCTTTGCAAAAGTTCCTGAAGAAGCGCGTCCCGCGTGGGGAAATGACGATAAAGCGTGCCGAGCCCGACCCCCGCTTCCCGAGCGATACCTCGGAGCGACACTTCGGTTCCATCCTGGGCAATCGCCTTTCGCGCCGCGGCGACAAGCAAATCGCGGTTCCGCTGCGCGTCCACTCTCCAGGAGGTTCGTTCCAAACGAGCTTGCGTCGCCACCTGTTCCCCTCGACGAGACGGCCTAGGCCGACAAGAACTTCAACCTTGTTGACCGGAGCGCCGCTCCGATCAAACGGCACAACCGTGCTCCTATATAGGAGGCCAGATCGTCGAATACAACTTCGCGGAGCCAGCGTATCAGAGTTCCAAAAGCCCCGTCTGCGCGATCGACATCGCCGCTAGCCGCACCAGGAATGTGGCGGGTTGGATTCGAGCCATTTTTAACCCTCATCACGATGAGCACGCAGGGTCTAGAAGCTTTGCCAACGAGCGACAGCGTCAGGGTGTAGAGCGACCGTAAGCCTTGCCGTACTCCGTCCCGAGCGCGGCGCATCAATATTTCACCGAAGAGGAAGGAAGTCTTATGAGAGTCGCGAGAATAGAATTTTCCGGGAAGGCAATGTGGGCTGAACTGAAAGATGAAATTGCTTACGAAATTGACGGGCCCGGAGGCAATCTGACGCGCGGCACCAGACTTGGACCGGTGGCACAAGCCCGCGTGCTGGCGCCCATCGAACCGCAAAACAAGGTAGTCGCGCTGATGGGCAACTGGTCAGGAAGGAACGGCCGCCAGGGTTCGGGCCTGTGGATCAAGCCAAACAATTGCATCATCCCCGACGGTGCTCCCATGCGTTGGCCGAAGGCGCTCAATCACCCGCCCTCGTTTGAAGCCGAGTTGGCGGTCGTCATCGGCAAACGCGCCAAGGACGTCACCGTCGACGAGGCGAGAGATCACATCTTCGGCTACACTATAAGCAACGACATGACTGCCTTCGGCGTGCTTCAGGAAGACACAGTTGCGGCCCAGTCATTTCGCTTCAAATTATATGACGACTTTCTGCCCATGGGACCGTGGATCGAGACTGACTTCGACCCAGATGGCCGCGAGATCCGCGCCATCCTGAATGGCGAGATTAAGCAGCAGGGCATCTTCAACAACATGGCGTTTGATGTCTATGAGACCATCTCTTGGGCGAGCGGGGTCATGACCCTTGAGGTCGGCGACGTTATAAGCATGGGAACCCCTCCCGGGTACGTGGAGATGAAGCGTGGCGATACTATCCGCTGCGAGATCGACGGCATCGGCGCGATCGAGAACCAGCTCGTCTAGGTCCGCGATCTGATGGCTGCAGCTCGGGAGCGGGAGGAGGAGATGGTGGTTGGGACGTCGCTGGACACGTGAGAACCCCGCGACCGCTGCGGATGAACTGATATCAGGCTTGCGCTCAATTGTCGGCGCGCACGATGTTCTCACGGGAGGCGGCACGCGTCGCTTCGCGACCGGCTACAGGGTCGGGGGAGGACCCGTGCTGGCCGTCGTGCGACCAGGCACCCTGGTGGAGCTGTGGCGGACGCTGCAGACTTGCGCCGAGGCTCGCGTCATCGTCATCATGCAGTCCGCCAATACGGGGTTGACGGGAGGATCGACCCCGAGCGGCACCTATGATCGAGATGTCGTTCTGATCAATGTTCTACGCATCAAGGGCATTCACTTGATCGATGGCGGACGGCAGGTCGTCTGCCTGCCAGGCGCGACGCTACACGATCTGGAGGCCACGCTGAAGCCGCTTGCTCGTGAACCACACTCGGTCATTGGCTCTTCCTGCATCGGCGCTTCGGTGCTCGGGGGGATCTGCAACAACTCAGGCGGATCGCTAGTCCAGCGCGGGCCCGCCTATACCGAGCTCGCGCTTTTCGCTCGGCTTGGCGAGCATGGGAACCTACAGCTCGTCAACCATTTGGGCATTTCGCTGGGTAGCGACCCCGAGGACATTCTCGAGCGAGTGGAAAGCGGAGAGTTTGGGGATGCGGATATCGAGCACGATTTGGCTCGGCGAGCGTCCGACCATCATTATTGCGAACACGTCCGCAAAATTGACGCCGCGACGCCGGCGCGTTTCAACGCCGACCCGCGCCGACTATATGAGGCGTCCGGAAGCGCGGGACGAGTAGCCCTTCTAGCAGTGCGACTCGACACGTTCCCAGCAGAGGAGAAAACCGCTACTTTCTACATCGGCACGAACAGCGTCGCCGATCTTGCGGAACTGCGAAGAGATGTTCTGAACACTTTTGACGCCTTGCCGATAGCTGGCGAGTACATCCACCGAGACGCGTTCGACCTGGCGGCCCGTTATGGCAAGGACACGGTGATTGCGATCGAGCGATTGGGAACCGACCGACTACCGTCACTATTCGCCCTCAAGATGCGCGTGGACGAGCTGGCCTCCAGACTCCCCCTGCTGCCGAGTCATCTGGGCGACCGCCTCTTGCAAGCCGCCAGCACTTTGTTCCAGAATCACCTGCCTGGAAGGATTTGGGCATTCCGAGACCGTTACGAACACCACCTGATCATGAAGGTGGGCGCCGAGGGGATCGAAGAGGCTCGAGCATACCTGAAAGCGCGCTACGCGACAGTTGAAGGGGACGCCTTCGAGTGCTCGGACGCGGAGTCGACAAAGGCCTTTTTGCACCGGTACGCCGTCGCGAGCGCTGCTATCCGATATCGCGCCACTCATGAGCGCGACGTAGAGGACGTAATTTCCCTCGACATAGCGCTCAGACGCAATGACCGCGACTGGTTTGAGGCTCTACCCGAAACGATCGACCGCCATCTTGCGGGGAAACTTTATTACGGACATTTTTTTTGCCATGTTTTCCATCAAGACTACCTGGTCAAGAAAGGCAGCGATCCCGTCGCGTTGAAGCGCGAATTGCTCACTCTGCTTGACCACCGTGGTGCGGAGTATCCAGCTGAACATAACGTCGGCCACTCTTACGCAGCAAAGCCAGCGTTGGAGAGACATTATCGCGCACTCGATCCGCTCAATAGCTTCAATCCGGGAATTGGAGGTACATCCCGAAGTCCTTGCTGGGCCGCCGAGTAAGACCTGTTCTTCGACCACATCCCTACTATTGAGTGGAGCATCGCACCTTCCTGTATGTTCGTGCGCGCGCCGATCTCGATCGGCGTGTTGTCGGCGCGGATAACAGCCCTAAACCAGACGCTTGCTCCGTCTCCGAGGCGCGCGTCGCCAATCACATCTGCTGAGGGTGCCACCCAGGCGCCGTCTCCCAGCACCGGTAGCCTGCCGTCGATCCCGTATAGCGGCATCAGCCGGCCTCACCCTTCAGCCGAAGGCGATAGGCGTGGAGCAGCGGCTCGGTATAGCCGTTAGGTTGCTCCAGCGCGTCGAACACCAGCGCGCGGGCGGCCTGCAAAGCGAGGTTGTCGTCCTCACGCCCCGCCATCGGCCGGTAGAGCGGGTCGCCCGCATTCTGCGCGTCGACCTTCCCCGCCATGCGGCGGAGCGCCGCGTCCGCTTCCTCCGGCCGCGCGACGCCGTGAAGCAGCCAGTTCGCCATATGCTGTGAGGAGATGCGCAGCGTCGCGCGGTCCTCCATCAGGCCAACGTCGTGGATGTCGGGCACCTTGGAACAGCCGACGCCCTGATCGACCCAGCGCACCACATAGCCGAGGATGCCTTGCGCGTTGTTATCGAGCTCCTCCGCCACCTCGTTCGGCTGCCAGTTGCGCCCGAGCGCGAGCGGCACGTCGAGCAGCGCGTCCAGCGGCGCGACCGGTTCGGCGGTGCGCTCTCGCTGACGCGCGAGAACGTCGACGCGGTGGTAATGCGTCGCGTGAAGCGTCGCGGCGGTGGGAGACGGGACCCAGGCGGTGCTGGCGCCGCTCATCGGATGGCCGATCTTCTGCTCCAGCATGTCTGCCATCTTGTCGGGCGCGGCCCACATGCCCTTGCCGATCTGCGCGCGGCCGGCGAGCCCATAGGCGAGACCGATCTGGACGTTGCGGTCCTCATACGCCTTGATCCACGCCGCGCCCTTCATCTCGCCTTTGCGGATCATCGGACCGGCGCGCATCGAGGTGTGCATCTCGTCGCCGGTACGATCGAGGAAGCCCGTGTTGATGAACATGATTCGGCCCTGGACCGCGGCGATCGTCGCCGCGAGATTGGCGCTGGTGCGCCGCTCCTCGTCCATCACGCCGACCTTGATCGTGTGCCGTTGTAAGCCGAGCAGATCCTCGATCGCGTCGAACAGCCGGTCGGTGAAGGCGGCCTCGTCCGGCCCGTGCATCTTGGGCTTGACGATGTAGATAGAGCCCGCGCGGCTGTTGGCGAACTTGCCCGTGCGCTTCAGGTCATGAAGCGCGATCAGGCTGGTGACGATGCCGTCGAGAATGCCCTCGGGCGCCTCGCCGCCATCGGGGAGATGCAGAGCGGGCGTGGTCATTAGGTGGCCGACGTTGCGCACGAACAGGAGCGAGCGGCCGGGCAGGGTGAACGCGGCGCCGTCCGGGGCGGTGTAGGTGCGGTCGGGGTTGAGCGTGCGGGTGACCGGGCGGCCGCCTTTCTCGAAGGTGTCCTGGAGATCGCCCTTCATCAGCCCGAGCCAGTTGGCATAGGCCGCCACCTTGTCCTGAGCGTCGACCGCCGCGACCGAATCCTCCAGGTCGCAGATGGTGGTGATGGCGGACTCGAGGATCACGTCGGCGGTCCCGGCCGGGTCGTCGCGGCCGATAGGGTGATCGCGGTCGATCACCACCTCGATATGCAGGCCGTTGTGGCGGAAGAGCAGGTTGTCGCCCGCGCGGCCGACGAGCCGCGCCGGGTCCTTGAGCTTGGGCTCACCGCCGGTCCAGTCGGCCCAGCTTCCCTCCACCAGCGGCACCGCCGCGTCGAGGAACGCCTTGGCCCAGGCGATCACCTTCGCGCCCCGCTCCTTGTCGTAGCTGCCGTCCTTCGGCGCCTCGCCCAGCGCGTCCGTCCCGTACAGCGCGTCGTACAGGCTGCCCCAGCGCGCATTGGCGGCGTTCAATAGGAAGCGCGCGTTGAGGATCGGCACCACGAGCTGAGGCCCGGCGATCCGCGCCACCTCGTCGTCCACCTTATCGGGCGAGACCTCGAATGGGGCGGGTTCGTCCACCAGATAGCCTATCGAGCGCAGGAATGCCTGGTACCCGGCCTGGTCGATCGGCTCGCCGGTCCGCTGCTGATGCCAGCGGTCGATCTCGGCCTGGAGCAGGTTCCGCTTCTCCAGCAGCTGCCGGTTCTCCGGTGCGAAGCGGGCGAAGATGTCCGCTGCGCCGCGCCAGAAGTCCTCCGGGCGTATTCCGATACCCGGCAGCACCTCCTTTTCGATAAACGCGACGAGCGGCTCCGCAACGTCCATCCCAGCCTCGTTCATGCCTCGAGTTCCACTCCGTTCCTTATAGGCCGCAAGCTTTAGCGAGAGTGGCAATCGGGACCTTCCCTGATGCCGGATCCACTCGTCACCTCCCTACTGTGGCCGCGATTCCTGCCGCGAAGGCGTGCATCCATGCTGTGGCAGAGAGTTGCCACTTTCCGCTGCTCTCAGCTGCGGCAAGAAGCACGGTAAGATGATCGGTGTCTTCGATTTCAAGCACGTCCACCGCGACGCCCTTGGCACGCGCGACCATAGCGAACTTATCCGATTGTGCCGCCAGATGCGGTAGATCTTGCGCCGCGCGCGCCATGAGGAAGGGAGCCGCCCGGTCATGCAGCTGAAACAATGGACTCGCCGTCACCTCATTGCCGGCGTCGTGTGCGCCCAGAAAGCGAGGTCGCGAGGGCAGCCCTGATCCAGGCGTGAAATCGAAAGTGCCCGAGATCGGCAGACATCCCTTCACGACGTCAGTCGGCAAGCCGCGGCTCGCCTGCCAGTCCGCTCTCGTTGCGAGCAAGCTCGCCAAATGTCCCCCCGAGGAATGACCCCCAACAAACACTGCATTGCTGACGTAGCGGTAGGTGTCTGCCAAGGCGCAAGTTAACGCAACCGCGTCAGCGACATCGTCGAAGTTGGAGGGGAAGACGCGCTTTGGGGCAAGCCTGTAGCCGCTGCTGACCAACGAAAATCCCGCGGCGTTTAGAGGCGGGGCGAGAAACGCCACCTCCTCCTTGTAACCGTTTGTCCAGCCACCGCCGTGCAAAAACACGAGAACCGGACTTCCTGGTCGATCACAAGGATATACAATCAGCGATTGTGCCGGATCGCCGCCGTAGAGATGTTCATGACCCTCGACGTCCTTGCCCAGATCTAACAGCTGTTCGTGGAATAAGCGTAGTCTTTCGGGCACCGGTTCCTGCGGTGGATATGAGCTTATAAGCATCACCGGCCGCCGTTCGAATAAACGTTCAACATATTAGAACTCGACCACATCGGTGGGTATTTCGCTTGCTGTGCGCTCGAGCGATCGATCGACATGTCGAAGGCTACAATCCCTCAAGCGAGCCTCTCGGCCTCTCGAATCTTTGAACTATCCGAGCTACTCACCCGCGAACGCCTCCGACGGCGATGAGCTTCGAAGCTGCCAGCGAAGCGATGAGGAGCAACTATAGCGTACGATCGACGACCGCGTCGTGCACTGAGGACAGCCAGGCACCCAGTCGTGAAGGGTCCCCTTCGACTCGAAAGTCTCCGTTTTCCATATATTTGCGCGCGGCCGGACCATACCTCGGATCATCACCGTGCAGAGTGTTGAGTTCACGCGAAGCCGCTCGAGTGACGTGCATTGTGATGTCGGCGCGCTCGCCGGGTAGGGCCCCTACCCGCCACTTGGGCTTGCCTGCGACAATGTCAAGGCGGAAGCCGGCCCGCAGTCCGTCACCCATGTCGTCGCCGTCAGTGAAATGCTCCACCGCCGTCACGTTCATATCAGAGGGCAGTTCCGCCTCCTCGGCCGCGTGGCACATTTCCTCGCCTAGCATCTCGAACCAGGCTCTCGTGCCATGCGGCACCTTCTGAGCGGTCGTCATGGTCTTGCTCCTTGATTGACGTAACAGGTGGCAGTTTAGCGCCTATGACACGGCGGGCATCAATGCCGTCGTCGGCGCGTTTCGCAGATCGCAAATCTGGTCAGTTCCCGGCATACTTCGCGTCGAGCTGCTGCATGCGGCCGAAATACTCCAGCGGATTGGCGGGCGACGCGTCCCCGTCGAGCTCCCGGAATATAGTGCCGACCGTCACTGCGAGCCTGCCAGGATCCGGCCACGCCGCGAAACGCTCCAGCGGGATGTCCTGCGCGGCTTCCCACGCCGACATTCCCGCAGCGTGACGTACCCGCGCTTCCTGGTCCACGTAGCGCAAATAATCCTGCATCCGTCTGACTCCGGCCTGATCGGTCACCGGACCGTGGCCTGGCACGATCGCGTCAACGTCCATCGCCAGAATGCGGTCGCACACTTCGATCCATCCCCCTACCGAACCGTTCCAGGTGAAAGGGGTGTTGTCGACGAACACTGCGTCCCCTGCAAAGACGACCCGATCCGCGGGCGAGTAGACGATCACGTCTCCGGGCGTGCTCGCCGGGCCTACTTGGATCAGATGCACGTTCTTACCGCCAACTTGAAGAGTGGTCTCGCCCGTGAAGGTGCGGTCGGCCTGCCGCAGAACCACGCTCTCAAATGCGTAACCGCTCCACCGGTCGAGCAGCCATTGCCCAAGCTCCCCCATTGATCCCGCGACGCCTAGGAGCTTCCCTATCTGCTGTGGGCCGCTGTCCGTGGCCATCTCGGCGGCGCTAAAGTCGGACGCGTATATGGTCGCATTGATCAGACACCGATTGCCCCAGGTGTGATTGCTATTCTCGTTGGTATTGACGAGGGTTGCAATCGTACCTGCGCCAAAGCCCGTCTGCTCGCGCATCGCGTCGAGCATCTCCGTGGTCAGTTGCTCGTCGACCAGCGTGTCGACGAGCAGCGCAGCGCTGCCATCGGTAATGAGCCCCACATTACTCTGGTTCCAGCTTCCCGGAAGCATGAGCCACGCCCATGCGCCATCGCCGAGGTGCTGCAGTTTTCCAGCTGATCCGGACATGGCCGTGATACTCCTCTACTTCAGGCCAAGCATTCACACGACGACTTTTACCCGCGCATTTTTGGTCTGACTCATTCAGTATGCAGTGGGCGATCCGCGGAAACCGCAATGTCTAGATCGCCTGCGCTTGACGCAAATATTTCAACTCGCGCCCGGCGCTTAGAAAACTTCCTCCAAGAAGTTCATAAGCGCCTTCCAAGATCGGTTGTCCGCTCTCTCGTCGTACGCAATGCCGGGATGGCCCATGTCTCCCGCGTGGGGGTTCGTGAAGCTGTGCCTGGCGCCGCCGTAGACGAAGGACTGCCAATCCGCCTCCGCCGCACGCATCTCTTCTTCAAAGGCGGCGCGTTGCTGGGAGTCTACTATCGGATCGTCCGAGCCGGTCATGGCCAGGATCTTGGCCTTTACGCTCCCCTTTTCGGCCGGCGTTCCCGTCGTCAAATTTGCGTGGAAGCCAACCGCGCCTTTGATGTCCTCACCCGCGCGCGCAAGTTCGAACGCCAGAGCTCCCCCCATGCAATAGCCGATCACGACGACGTTTGAGCCATCGACCCCCGGAAGCTGTAGGAACTGGTTCAGGCCTGCTTTGCCGATGGCCCGAAAACGCGCCGGATCTCCGAACAGTTCTCCGGCCCGCGGCATAAGCTCCTCCATCGGCAAGGGTTTACCGCCCCCATGAAAGTCCAGCGCGAACGCCGCGTAGCCGAGTTCAGCGAGCCGCTTGGCGACATCTCGAGTAGTGTCGCTCAGTCCCGTGCCTTCGTGGCAAACCAGGATCGCTTTGTACTTCCTGTCCTCACCGGGTGCGTAGAAATTGCCGACCATCGTGCGACCGTCCGCCTCGTAAGATATCTCGCGCGTTACCATGACTTGCAATTCCTCTCTCGTCGTCCAGGTTCTGTGGCCAGTTGCCGCGATTTTATCACATTTCAATCCACCAACGGCTGAGACTTTATACAACTGGCTGCTACTTACTGATCTTCATACCTTCGAGTCGGCCGTTTTCTCGCCATTCCGCCAGAATCTTGTTGAAAACGTTACCTCCAGGTGCATAGTAATCACCGGAGAAAGTCGCGATCGATTCTTTGAACTGACCTTCGTTGTTGTAATAGCCAGGGGTGCAGCTTTCGAGAAATTTGTCATTGGCGCCGGCGAAAGAGCGGATCTCGCGCACCCATGCGTCCTCTCCTTCTGCGGTTGCCTCGACCACCGCATCGGGGCCGGCGCCAATCGTCTGCGAGACAATGTATCCGACCTGCTTCGCGACTTCGTCCACCGCCGCGCAATAGTTCCACCCGCCGCCGACCTGCGTCAGTCCAACAATGAAATAATTGGGGAAATGATGCACTGAGTGACCATGAAGAGTACGCATGCCCTTGCCCCAATGGGCGTACAGATCAAGGCCCTGCTCCCCATATACCTCAAAACCGTAGCGACGCCGGAACGTGCTGCTCACTTCATAGCCGGTGGCGTAGATGATGCAATCGACCTTATACTCCTTGCCACCGGCCACGACGCCATCTTTTGTGACGCGCTCCACGCCCCGCGATGCGCTGACATCGACGAGCGTGACGTTCGGCCTGTTGAAAGTCGGAAGATAGTCGTCGTTGAAGCAGGGTCGTTTGCAGAACTGAGCGTACCAGGGCTTCAAGGTCTCTGCGACCTCACGGTCATGGACGACCTCATCTACCCGAGCTCGGATTTCGTTCATTTTCTCGATGTCGGCAACCTCGAGCTTCTCCGCCCGCTTCTCCATCAGATCGCCGCCGGCGGCCTGGTCCACATTGCCAACGGCGTGCACGATCGGGACCTTCCGGAAGATGCTGGTCCAGCCATCGTTTACGAGGTCGACTTCAAAGGGTTCGCCTCTGACGACACTGTTGAAGTTGTCGCTACGCTGGCGTTGCCAGCCTGGCTTGAGCGATTTCACCCACTCCGGGTCAGTCGGCTTATTCCCGCGGTAGTCGATCGATGACGGCGTACGCTGAAAAACATAAAGGTGCTTTGCCCACCTTCCAAGATGCGGGACGGCTTGAACCGCCGTGGCGCCAGTCCCGATAACGGCCACTGTTTTATCGGACAGCTTGGTGAGGTTCCCGCTATGATCTCCGCCCGTGTAGTCGAAATCCCACCGGCCCGTGTGAAAGGAGTGGCCCTGAAAATCGTCGAAGCCCGGAATCTCCGGCAGTTTTGGGCGCGAGAACGGTCCGATTGAACAAATAAAGAAGCGCGCCCGAATACGATCGCCGCGATTGGTCGTAACAATCCAGCGTTTGATCTGCTCGTCCCAGTGGACCTCGGTGACGCGTGTCTGGAACACGGCGTTCTCGTACAGGTTATACTTTTTCGCGATCCGCCGTGCGTGCTCCTGCATCTCGGGCGCGTAGGAGTATTTCTCCTTGGGCATGTAGCCCGTCTCTTCCAATAGAGGGATATAGATGTAGCTCTCGATGTCGCATTGCGCGCCTGGGTATCGGTTCCAATACCAAGTCCCGCCAAAATCGGACGCTTCCTCAATGAGGCGCACGTCACGAACGCCGGCTTCCGAGAGACGGACGGAAGTCAGCAGTCCCGTCCAACCTCCGCCCAGGACGACCACTTCTACCTCGTCGGTGAGCGGGGGGCGCTCCCGAACTTCAGGCGTGAAGGGATCATGCGTGACATACCGCTCCAGGCCACCCACCGGCGCCATGTACTGCCCCTCGCCGTCCGGGCGCACGCGCTTGTCGCGCTCGGCCTTGTACTTTGCGCGGACTGCCGCCACGTCGATGGTGTCTAGCTTGTCGCCTGACATTTCTAAATCTCCGTCTCTAAACTTGCGGGTTCCCCAATTCGGATTGAAGAACGAATTATATAAAACCCATCTTTACTGACTTTCCGTCTCAACCTGTTCGCCCCTTCGGGCAGGACCGATGCCATCCTGCACCATACGGAGCACCGCTCCGTTTGTCAAGCTGAGCAGGCACGGATTCGTTCTTGACGAGCAACCAAATCCAAATCCTAGCCAGCAAGCTGCCCGTCGTTCGCGATCTGCCTAAAATTTATACCCGACAGTGAAATCCACTGTCCGAGGCGCTTCAAGATAGCCAGACACCGCACCCCCGGCGAACGGTGTTCCCGCATAACCGTTAAGCACGAGTCGCTTGTCAGTGAGGTTCTTGGCGATCACGCTCGCGTAGAGGTGCCCGTCCGACGAACGGTAGTTAAGCGAAAGGTTGAAGCGAGTGTGTGGCGCGACTGCGCCCGCGGGAGACGTGTTGTAAGACGTGATGAAGAGCCTGCTCGTGTACGCGACTTCTCCCCGGAGGGTGAAGCTCCCGAGGTCCGATGGGATGGTGTAGGCGGCACCAAGACGACCCGAAACCCGCGGCGCCTGTGGTAGCGACTTGCCGTGCAGATTGAACGCCGGTACCGCACCTGGAGTACCCGCCGGGACAGACTTGCCAGTTGAATCGACGAATGAGACACCGTCTCCGCCGGGTCGCAGCTGATCGACGACGACGAAGTCATTGTACGTCGCGTGCAGCAAAGCGCCATTCATGTCGAACTGCAACTCAGATGTCGGTTTCGCGACTATCTCTGCCTCTAATCCATAGTCCTTCGCTGAGGCTGCATTCCCGAGAACTGTTATGAGTGGCAGCGGAATAGATACCTGCAAGTTATTGTAATTATAGTAAAAGGCCGCGAGATTTGCGCGCAGATGCCCGTCAAATTGAGTTGTTTTTACGCCCAACTCGAAGTCGTCGAGCTTCTCCGGCTGAATCGCGTTTTGTACCGTACCTGGATTGAATGTGCCGCTCTTGAAGCCACGCGCATAAGAGCCATAGACAAGCGTGCTGGGTGTAAGCTGGAAATCCAGGCCAACCTTCGGAGTGAAAGCCTTAAAGGTCTTTTTCGGGTTACAACTCACTCCGGTGCCAGCATATCCGAATGTCGTTAGGCCTATGCCGCACTGAACGGCGAGATTCGTGGGCACTGTACCGAACGTAGCCGAATCGAACGGCGTGAAGAAGTCTTGTACGCTCTGGCTTATCTCTTCTTTTGTCTCGATGCTGTAGCGACCACCTAGCGTTAAACTCAGCTGGTCAGTCAGCTTGCGGGTGTATTGCCCAAAAGCGGCATAGGCATCGGTTTTTATTCCTGAGCCGTTATATATCCCTTGGGCGAGATACACCGAGGATATTGGAACGCCGAAAGCTGCGAGTATTATGTCGCTTGCCGCAATGGCTTCATATCCATTGTCTTTTTCATGGTAATAGTAGCCACCTAGGATCCAGTGAGTGCGCTCTCCATCCTTGATGATCTGGAACTCCTGGCTTACCTGATTGGCGCGATCGACAAGCTTCGCGGGCGAGAACAAAGCGGCACTTGTAAGGTCCACATCCCCCAGGCCTAACGATTCCGACCGACGGTAGCTTGTGATGGAGCGCAGAGCGACACCTGCGCCGAGATCGAGCTTGATCGTCGAGGCGACACCCCAGAAGGTGAGATTGCTCACAGGATCGTTTTCCTGGGAGATATCGGCGATGTTGCTAGCGGCTTTGCCCGCTGGGAAAGCAACCCCGAAGAGAGAGGACAGTGTACCGAATAGCGGCCCATTGCTCCCAACGAAGCCTTGAAAATGAATTCCAGGGTTGCTGTGCGCGTGAAAATAGTCCCCGCTGAGAAGAATAGTCAGGTTATTGGTGGGCAAGAATTTAATTTTACCCCGGATAGCGCGCTCATTGTTGTTGTCTATTTCATGCCCGGTCGCCTCGTTGATGCCGTAGCCGTCATGCTCATCTACATGTCCCGACAGACGCACCTGGATCTTGTCGGACAGCGGACCACTGACAGCGCCCTCTACGGCGAGGTGATTGTAAGTACCGTATGTCAGTTGTGCATAACCCGAGAGGTGGCTGGTGGGATCAGCGGTAATTATATTAATCGCGCCCCCGGTGGCGTTTCGGCCATAAAGAGTACCTTGCGCTCCGCGGAGTACCTCAACCCGTTCAACGTCATAAAATCCGCTTAGCGCTGCGGCTGGCCGGCCGAAATATATGCCATCAGTGTAAAAAGCGATAGGACTTTCGGTACCGAAATTCAGCACGTTGAGAGTGATCCCCCGAAGTGTCGCGGACGGCACGCCAAAGAACTCGCCCAGTTCGAGTGTCGGAACACTCTGCTTCAAATCGGCAACCGTGGAAACGCCCGTAGCACGGAGAGTGTCGCCCCCGATTGCGGTAATCGCAATGGGCGTCCGTTGCACGGACTCTGCGCGCTTCTGCGCAGTCACGATGATATCAGCGATCCCGCCTTGCTCGCCCGGTGCCGGTTGTCCCGGCGTGCTCGCGTTCTGGATGGTGGCTTGTTGGCGATCGGGTGAACTGGCCGCACGGGCGGTGCCAGCGGAAGAAATGGCTCCGGCTTCCTGCGCCCGCACCTCCTGCGCAAGGATCGCCTGCAAGGCGATCCCGCACATCGCCACCGCAGCGCGTTTCGTGGCCCGCCCAGACGATCTTACTTTGCGCGAATCCTTCATTGCCTCTCCCCTTTTTAGTAATCTTGCATTTGCAAAGCGCGCATTTGCGTGAGTCTTCGTGGACATTCTAAGGGACCGGTCCCGCTAGGCTCCAATCTCACCTTAGCATCACCCTCATCTTATCCGAGCCAGACCTGAGGATGACCTCAGGCAACGTTTTTGTTCCGAAAAAAAGTACCGCCGATCTGGCCGGAAACGTACATCGACCATGGCGGGCCGTCAGGCTGCCGGGCTGAGACATCGCACCCTCATCGCGTTGCAGCGAAGGAGCGTCTAGATTGGTGGCCAAGTCGGCCGGTGGCAGGCCGCCAGCGGGCCCGTGTGCTTGCCGATGGTCGCGCTGGGCCTAACCGCTCATTCGTGGCATGCTATGCGGCCGCTCTGGACGCCCCTGTAGAATCGCAGGAACTTGGCCTTTGCCCCAAATCCGTCGCGATACTCGTGCGAGAGTTTGGTTCTGCCGGACATTCGATCAAGCTCTTGGAAAATAGCTAAAGCGTGTCGACAACCCCGCCGTCCACGCGAAGGGCGGCGCCAGTGGTCGCTGAAGCCTGCGGGCTCGCGGCGTAGACGACCATGTTCGCGACTTCCTCGACGCTCGCCGCTCGCCGTAAGATCGAGCTTGGTCGGCTTGCCGAAAGGAAGTCTGCCGCCGCTTGCTCTGGGCTCCGGTCACCTGCCATCTGCTCAAACACCGAGGCCACACCCTCGCTCATCGTCAATCCCGGGAGCACAGAATTCACGGTAACCCCCGTTCCCGCCAACCGCTTAGCAAGACCGCGGGCAAGAGCGACGTCCGCAGTCTTGCTGACCCCGTAGTGGATCATCTCGACGGGCACGCTGAATGCGGAGTCAGACGAGACAAAGATAATCCGGCCCCAACCCGCGTCAACCATCGCCGGTGCCAGCGCACGTGCGAGGCGGACTCCGCCCATAACGTTGACCTGCCAATGGCGATCCCACATTGCATCGTCGGTTTCGAAGAAGTCGCCAGGTTGGAAAATGCCAGCATTGGAGATCAAGATGTCGACGTGCCGGACGGCGGCGACTAACGTGGCGCAACCTGCGGCGCTGCCGACATCGGCTACCACGCCCGTTACATCGGCGCCTGCTACCACCTTCTTCAAGCGCTCGACCGCAGCCGCGACCCTACTTTCGGTGCGGCCGTTGACGACCACGCGCGCGCCCGCACGCGCAAGTCCAACTGCGACGGCATAGCCAATCCCCTCCGTAGAGCCGGTGACGACCGCGAAGCGACCTGCCAAGTCGATCTGCATGATTGATATTCCCTGGTTGAAATGAGCTGCTCGAAACCATCGATGCCGCCGTGACCCGTCCGACCAACTTATGACCTATCAAATAAGACCGCTTAGCCAAAACAAGGATGCAGGTTATGCTGCATTAAGATCGACGAAGCACCACGTAATACGGAAAGGAGCGGTCGCGCGCATTGTCTTGACCTAAGTCTCGCCGGGGCGTTGCACAGCAGGAGCGCCGAAATCTGAACCCGGAAGAACGGTACGTCCTTTCAGCGATCCCGAAGGGCGTGGGGAGCCAGTTGCCGCTCCGGCAAGACATGTACCCCCTCTCGATCCGCGGAGAGATCGAGGACCATGCTGCGGAAGCGCCGGCCAGCGGCCGACAACGAGCGTTCGCGCGAATTGCTGACCGTCCAGCTATACGACAGCCGCTTCAGCGGTGAACACGATAATGCGTCATTGTCCCTCGCGTCGCCAATCGCACTGGATGGAAGAGCGGTATACCCTACGCCATCGCGGACGAGATTGATCAGAAGCGGAACGGAGTTCACGTCCATAATAACGTCGAGTGTCAAGTTGAGACGATGCGCCGCTTTGTCGATCAGCAGGCGCATACTGTTGGGACGGCTCGTCAAGATCAGCGGCAACTTAGCAAATTCGCGCATAGTGATCGTCTTGCCGTCCAGGACCGAATTAGCAGGTCCCAGCGCGTAGACCTGATCCCGCTGGAAAGGCTGTGACTCCAGTACGGTCTCAGGCTCCAAGATTCCGAAGATTGCGACGTCGACCTGGCCGCTTAACAGCCATTCGCGGATTTCGATGCTGGTGCTCACCCATACCGTCAAGGCGACTTCAGGATAGGCGCGGTGATAATCGGCGAGCAAGCGATTTCCGACCGTCTGCATTGAAGGAGGTAAGCCGATGGCGAGCTCGCCTCGCGGAATGTCCGCCTTCGCCACAAGTTCGTCCCGCGTCTGGCGAAACTGCCGTAGAAGAAGGCCGACACGCTGCGCCAGAACCTCGCCAGCCGGTGTTAGTTGTACGCCACGAGCACTGCGATCGAAGAGGACGACACCGAGATCCGCCTCAAGCTGCTGGACATGACGGCTAAGCGCAGATTGCGCGATGTTCAGATGCGCGGCGGCGCGGTTGAATCCGCCGTGGTGGGTCACGTGCTGAAAAATCTCCAGATGACGGGTGTTCAAGCCCACTCTCATCGCAATTCCTACTCAATGGCGCGTTTCGTTCCAGGTTTAGCATAACACTGCACTGTGGGGGACCAAAGGAATGCGTTCACTTGCCGTTTTTTTGGGGTTGCGCGTAACGGTGGCTTCCCGAAGAGGTTTGGCGCTTGCTTGGATGGTGGCCATGAGTCTAGCCGAACCTCGAGCAGAGTGCGCGACAAGCGCTGCACTGAAATATTGTTATTTCGATGGGGAGAGTAGGAGCATGGCGAGGCTGCGCGACCTGGAAGTCCACACATCGAACGCACGGCCTGGGCGTTGGGCCACGCTGGCAGGATGCTTCCTGTGCTATGGATTCGATGCCGTCGATTTTATGGTCTTGGCGCTCGCGCTTCCATTGATCGTGAGCGAGTTCGGGTTGACCCTTAGCGAAGCAGGGTTGATCGGCAGCGCGGGCATGGTCGGTGTCGGCCTTAGTAGCGTGCTGCTCGGCTGGTACGCGGATCGGCACGGGAGGCGACCGGCGCTGATCGCGAGCGTGCTCATCTTCGCAATGTTCACGATGGCGATCGCTTTCGCCAAGAGCTGGTGGGTGATGCTGGCGCTGCGAGCGTCGGCGGGGCTAGGCCTGGGTGGTGTGTGGGGTATCGTCTCCGCGCTGATCAATGAAACTTGGGAACCCCGTTTACAAGCGCGGGCCGGAGCTTTTGTCCTCTCCGCCTGGCCCGCCGGCTTCATCCTCGCCGCCCTGCTCGCGCATATCCTACTGCCCGCCTACGGTTGGCGCGCGCTTTTCCTCTCCGGCGGGCTCGCGCTGGTGGCTGTCGCCTTCGTCGCCGCCTACGTCCCGGAGTCCGGCGTCTGGCAGGAAGAGCGGGCCCGGCGGAATGATATGATCGATGATAATGGCGTCGCCTTGCGCGAAATCTTTGTCGACGGAAGGTGGCGCCGAACGTTGCTGGCTACGGCGATCGCCGCATGCTCCCTGACCGGGTACTGGGGCACCAACACGTGGCTGCCGACCTTCCTCGTGAAGGAGCGCGGACTGGACCCCGCGGCGATGACCACATTCCTCGTCGTCATGAACATCGGAATGTTCGTGGGTTATCAGCTGTTCGGCTTCGTTGCCGACCGGGCTGGCGCCAAGCGCACGATTTTGTTCTGCCTGATCATCTCAGCAACCCTTCTGCCGCTCTACGCGCTCGTCAGGGATCGGACCGTCCTCCTGTGGTTGGGTCCGTGTCTCGCGCTGTTCTTCGCGTTCTTCGGAATCTTCGGTGCCTATTTTTCGGCGCTGTTTCCGGCACACATCCGATCTACCGGTGCGGGCTTCTGCTTCAATGTCGGTCGCGGCATCTCTGCCTTCGCACCGTTCTTGCTAGGCGAGATCGCCACCTCCTTCAGCCTGTCGACTGGCATAGCGCTCTGCGGCGTCTTCTTCCTAATGGCGGCGCTCCTGATGGTCCTCATGCCGGAGTTCGCCGCTGAAGACGAAACGACTGCGGCGCGGCTCGGCGAGACTGCGGCGGTATAGCCTAACCTGCTTCGGCACTCAGGCTGTTTGCGCGGCTATAATCGGAACGCAACCGCGTCGTCGCGATCAGCGCGGAGACAGAACTCAGCGCCAGGAAGCACACAACGACAGCCAAGGAATAACGGATCGAGTAGGCACCGAGCCGCCGCTGAAAAAAGTCATTGGACAAGCCCACAAACAATGGCGCGAATCCTGCTCCGAACATCGTCGCGACCAGCAGCAATATGGTGGAGGACATAGCCCGCATGCGGGGGGCGACCAGAGTTTGCGCCATCACCGTGGCGCACATGGTGATCGGGGCCACACAGAAATTGAGCAAACCATAACCAATCATCGTCAGAACGGGATTTTCAGCAAACACGAATAACAGCCCGGCCGGCATCCCCAGACCGGCCGCAGCGGCGGACACCCACATATACCCGCGAACATCACGGCTGCCGACCCAGTCCGCCACAATTCCGCCCGCGAGCTGCCCGGAGATCAGCGCTACCGTGCTCACCGCGCCAAACAGGAGGCCCACGTCACCCGGGCTCAGGGCGTGCATGCGCAGCATGAAGGTTGGACCCCAAATAAGCGTGCCGAACAGGGTCACCTGACAGAAGGCAGGTGTAACCAGGATCCATGGATAACTCCGCAAGCCGCGCAGATAGCGTAAGACCTGCAGGAGCGGAACGGGCGCATCGGTTCGAGCGCAGAACGACGAGTCGGAGAGTCCTCGCGGCGGGTCAGCGAGGAGGATGAACAGGAGAGCCGCGATCACGAGCCCGGGAGCGCCAGCTAGAACCAGCGTGGTGCGCCAGCCGTATCGCACCAGCAGCCACCCGCCTAGCACGACGGACGCACCCGCGCCGGTGGAGGTGGCGGCGGCATAGAATGATAGAGCCTTGCCCCGACTATTTGCCGGGTAAAGGTCGGCCACGATCGCGTAGCTCGCCGGCGTCGAACCCGCCTCCCCAATCGCCACGCCCACCCGAGTAAGCGCAAGCTGTACGAAGGAGATGGTCAGTCCACCCAGCATCGACATGAGGCTCCAGGCCGTCAGACAGCCCGCGATCAGCAGTTTTCGCGAGCGCGTGTCGGCAAGTCTCCCAAGAGGTATAGAAGCGCTCACGTAGAACAGGGCGAAGAGCGACCCGACCAGCAGTCCCATCTGTGTATCGGAGGCCGCAAACTCCTTTTTGATCGGCTCCAGCAATATCGCCATTATTTGGCGATCGAACATGTTGAACAGCGCGGTTAGGCACAGCAGCGCTAACGTCAGATGGCGACGGCGGCTCGGCCATCCGAAGTTTACCGCTTCTCGCATCTTGACTGGTTCATGTCCTTGCATCGCCTCTCCTCCTGCTTTATCGCGAACGCGCGTACTACGAGCCAGCCATAGATGCGGCCGGTTGAGCGCAGGGCGTGCGTTGCCGATGCGCGGCCGCTGCAGGCTTTCGAGTATGTCCGCCCGCCTGCATCAGCGCTGCCTTTATAGAAGCGGGACGACACAAGCTTTTTCAAACAGACGCTCAGCTCCGGCTGTCCGCGACGATCATGTCGCTCGCCTTTTCCGCTATCATCATGGTCGTGGCGACCGTGTTCCCGGACACGATTTGCGGCATGATCGAACTGTCTGCGACATACAGTCCCTCAAGGCCGTGGACCCGAAGCCGATCGTCGACCACTGCCGCGCCATCCGACCGGGGCCCCATCTTGCAGGTGCCGACAAGATGGAACCCGGTCCCGCCGGTTCGACGCACGAAATCCAGCCACTCGTCGTCGCTCTGAACTTCATCGCCAGGCACGAGGTTGGACTCTACCAGCGCGGAAAGCGGGGGCGTAGCCATGATGGCGCGAGCTTCCTTCATCGCCGCGACCACGACGCGCCGGTCGGTATCTTCGGCGAGATAACGCGGGTTTATCACGGGCGCGTCCAGCGGATTACCGCTGCCAATTCGGACATAGCCGCGGCTGACGGGGCGCATCTGCCAGGCGCCGGAGGTCAGTCCCGGAAGCTCGTCGAGCGCGATCCTCGGGGTCGCTCCAGGGGCGCCGCCTGCCTTTACATCGTAGCTTAGCGGACCGAAGTGGAGCGAGTAGTCGGGAAGGTCCAACGATCTTTCGCTCTTGCCGTAGACATGGACCTGCGCCACGCCGAGCGACAAGATGCTGGGCTTCCCCGCCATCCAGCGGATGACCTGACCCGCAAGGCGCAGCCCGCGCGCGTGGGCGTTGATGCTGTCGACCCCTGGCCGGAGGCGGGCGACGAGCCGTGGGCCGTAGTGGTCGGAGAGATTCTCTCCAACCCCGGCGAGCCGATGGACGAGCGGCACGCCTGCCGAGAGAAGCACCGGCGACGGCCCGATTCCGGAAAGCTGGAGCAGCTTTGGCGAGCCGATCGGGCCGGCCGCAACAATCACCGAGTGGCGCGCCAGGACCCGGCGCTGCGTTTCGCCTGCCAGGTAGTCGACCCCGATAGCCCGCCCTTCGGAGATCACGAGACGGGTCACCAAGGCAGCTGTACGCACATCGGCCCCGCGCTGCTTTGCCGGGTGGAGGAAGGCGGTGGCCGTGCTGACGCGACGGCCACGCCTGTCGATCATGCTTTGGAAAAACCCGACACCCTCCTGAACCGAGCCGTTGTAATCCGGATTGAAAGGATGGCCGCGTTTTTTTGCCGCAGCCACGATCGCATCGACTACGCCACGGTTCCACCTGCGCTGTCCAACGGCGGCGCGACCGCTTCGCCCCCGATAGCGGTCTTCCCCGCTGTCCTGGTATTTTTCGCTCCGCCGAAAGAAAGGCAGCACATCCTCAAAAGCCCAGTCGCGATTGCCCAGCTGCGCCCAGCGGTCGAAATCCGAAGCCTGACCGCGGACGTAAGCCATGCCGTTTACGGAACTCGATCCACCGAGGGTCCGGCCCTGCGGGATTGGAATAGCCCTTCCTGCGGTGGCGAGGCTAGGCTCGCTCGCATATTGCCAGGTCATTCGATCATCGAAGAGCATCTTGCTGAAGCCGGCCGGCATGTGGTGGTAGATGTGCCGGTCGGGCGGGCCCGCTTCCAGGACGCAAACCGAGCGGCCCGCCTCGATGAGTCGCCAGGCGACTATGCCGGCAGCGGTGCCCCCGCCGACGATGACGTGATCGAATAAATCGCCCACTAATTGGATCTCCGATCTTCAGGCCGACCCGCCGCGACGGAGGGCTGCGACGCGACACATGTGACCAGCCGATACAGGACGCCACGCCAATCCATTCGTTCGGTCCGGGGAGGCATCTGCGTATTAAGTCGGGCAGGCGGAGCTGGCAATTAAAGCGCCGTGTAGCCCCCATCGAGCGCGACGCAGGCGCCTGCCACGAACGACGCCGCGTCCGAGAGGAGCCAGGCTGCTGCCTCGGCGATTTCCTCGGGCTGCGCCACCCTGCCGATCGGGTGCCCTGCCTCGACCATCTCGCGCAATCCCGGAAGCTTCACGGCTTGGAGGAAGAGCGGAGTCTCGACAGCGCCGGGCGCAAGCGCGTTCACGCGGACGCCGGCACCGCTCACTTCGGCTGCCGCCGCACGCGTGATGCCGAGCACCGCGTGCTTCGTGGACACGTAATCCACCGACATGGGCACGCCAACCAAAGCGGATGCCGAGGCGTTGTTGACGATCGAACCGCCGCCATGCTGCAGCATGTGCCGGAGCTGGTGCTTCACGCAAAGGAAGGTTCCCGTCAGGTTCACCGCCAGCGCGCGTTTCCAGCGCTCCATCGGCACGTCGATCAGGGCCATCGCACCCTGGTTGATGCCCGCGTTATTGAACGCGCCGTGCAAGCCGCCGAACGTCGAGACAGCAGTCTCGATCAACTTTACGACGTCGTCCTCCCTGGCGATGTCTGTTGGGACGAATATAGCTTTGCCGCCCGCACGCTCGATTTCACCGACGGCTTCCGCCCCTTGGCGCTCGTCCAAGTCGGCAATCACCACCTGAGCCCCTCGGGCCGCGCATAGGCGTGCGGCAGCCCTCCCGATGCCGGCGGCCCCCCCTGTGACTGTGATAACCCGGCCCGTGAGTTCGAGCTGGCCGAACGGCGCTGCCTTGTTCATTTAACGCCCTCTTCTGCACCCTGATCGATGGCCAACATAACGCTCACGCTTCCTGAAG